>JAFNWA010000040.1 GCA_017383665.1 Bacteroidaceae bacterium
TACCCGGATCAGGTTCTTGGGTATGATCTCAGCCTCTGTGCTGCAAATGCAGACAATTTTAGGCACCCCGTAATTGAAATCTGCCGCGAAGGTAGTAAAAAGAAATGAAACAAAAAGCAAACCTGTGAACTTTTTGTGCTTTTGCTCTGTGTCTCCAAAATATTTTTTACTATCTTCGCGCAATTGTTTGAAAACAAGAATTAAAGTAAAAGAAATGCTATTGGCTATACTGGGTTTTGTTGCGGGTATCGTACTTGTTATTTTAGGTGCCGATTGGCTCACCAAGGGAGCGTCGGCTCTTGCCCGCCGTTTTAAAATAAGTGAACTTGTAATAGGTCTCACTATTGTTGCGCTTGGAACATCCTTGCCCGAACTTGTGATAAGCACAGGCTCCGCCATAAAGGGAAGCTCCGGCCTGGCGTTAGGAAATGTTATAGGTAGTAACATATTCAATGGAATGTTTATTCTTGGAGTTGCGGCACTCATTGCTCCAATCAAGTTCAACCCCAAGATGCTCACTCGCGAGATACCGTTCAACCTTTTGGCATCTATTGCGTTGCTGCTTGTTTCCGGTACTATGCTCGAGGGGGGCGCCAATGGTGAATTCATAACACGCAATGGCGGTTTGTTGCTACTCTGTTTTTTGGCAATATTCATCCGCTACACATTTTCAATTTCAGGCGACAGTAATGATGAAGAACCGGGCGAGATACTTTCGTTGCCCAAAGTCATTATGTATATAATATTAGGCCTCTGTGCTCTTATCTTTGGCGGTAACCTCTTTGTTGATGGTGCGACAGAGGTGGCGCGTGCAGCAGGTCTTTCCGAGGCTGTCATTGGAATAACCATTGTCTCTGCCGGCAGTTCGTTGCCCGAACTTGCAGTGTCTGTCAGTGCAGCACGCAAGGGCAATGTGGGTATTGCACTTGGTAATGTTCTTGGCAGCAACATACTCAATATCTTCTTTATATTGGGTGTGAGCGCAGTAATTGCACCAATTTCGCTCAATGATTTCAGTTGTGTCGATTACTATGTACTTCTGGCATCGTCGCTGCTCATATACATTGTAGCCCGTTTTGGTGGCGGCAAAGCTGTGATTACCCGTTTCGAGGGCGCATTGCTTGTTGCCGGATATGTGGCATATACCACATGGCTTGTGATGAATGCTTAGCGTAGATTCTGCCAAAATGTCGCACAGCTGTGCCGTTTTTGTCGTTTAAACCATTTTGGCATGTTTTTCGTTAATATGATTATGTGCGCAGTTGTGCGCCGGTAGATAAAATATAACATAAATAAAATAATAAAGTACTTATGAACATTAAACCATTGGCAGACAGAGTGCTCATTTTGCCTCAGCCTGCAGAAGAGAAAACGATCGGCGGTATCATTATCCCCGACACAGCAAAAGAGAAACCCCTACAGGGTAAGGTTGTAGCCGTTGGTAACGGAACAAAGGACGAAGAAATGGAGATTGCAGTGGGCGACCAGGTACTCTATGGCAAGTATGCCGGTACAGAGGTTGAATTTGAGGGAGAGAAATATCTCATCATGCGCCAGAGCGATGTGCTTGCTATTCTTGGATAATAACAGATAAAAACAGAAACAGATATGGCAAAGGAAATTTTGTTCAATATGGATGCTCGCGATCAGTTGAAGAAGGGTGTCGACGAGCTTGCTAATGCAGTGAAGGTTACACTTGGCCCCAAGGGTCGCAATGTAATCATTGAGAAGAAATTCGGTGCTCCACACATTACAAAGGACGGTGTGTCGGTAGCCAAGGAGATAGAGCTTGCCGATGCTTACATGAACACCGGTGCACAGCTTGTAAAGTCGGTTGCGGCAAAGACAAACGACGATGCCGGTGACGGTACAACAACAGCTACATTGCTTGCACAGGCAATCATCACCGAGGGCTTGCGCAATGTTACCGCAGGTGCAAACCCAATGGACCTGAAGCGTGGTATTGACAAGGCTGTGACAAAGGTTGTCGCTTCAATCAAGGAGCAGAGCGAGGAGGTAGGCAACGACTATGACAAAATTGAACAGGTCGCTTCAATCTCGGCCAACAACGATGCCGAGATTGGTAAACTCATTGCCGATGCAATGCGCAAGGTGTCAAAGGATGGCGTAATCACCATTGAAGAGGCAAAGAGCCGCGACACCACAATTGGCGTCGTCGAGGGTATGCAGTTCGACCGTGGTTACCTCTCGGCATACTTCATCACCGATACCGAGAAGATGGAGTGCCAGATGGAGAACCCATTCATCCTCATCTATGACAAGAAAATCACCAACCTAAAGGATATGCTCCCCATTCTGGAGCCTGCCGTGCAGACAGGTCGTCCCTTGCTCATCATTGCCGAGGATGTAGAGAGCGAGGCACTCACCACATTGGTAGTGAACCGCTTGCGCACACAGTTGAAGATATGTGCAGTAAAGGCACCAGGCTTCGGCGACCGTCGCAAAGATATGCTCGAGGATATCGCAACACTCACAGGCGGTATCGTAATCAGCGAGGAGAAGGGCATCAAGCTCGAGCAGGCTACACTTGAGATGCTTGGTACATGTGGCAAGGTTACTGTAAGCAAGGACAATACTACAATCGTTGACGGTAACGGCAACAAGGAGGCTATCGATGCACGCGTTGCCCAAATCAAGGCTCAGATAGCTGCAACAAAGAGCGACTATGACAAGGAGAAGCTCCAGGAGCGTCTTGGCAAATTGGCAGGTGGTGTGGCAGTTCTATATGTAGGTGCTGCATCCGAGGTTGAGATGAAGGAGAAGAAGGACCGTGTTGATGATGCACTCTGCGCTACACGCGCTGCAATAGAGGAGGGTATTGTCCCCGGCGGTGGTGTTGCCTACATCCGTTCAATTGATTCTCTCGAGGGTATTGAGACAGCCAATGAGGACGAGAAGACCGGTGTGGCAATCGTTAAGCGTGCCATCGAAGAGCCACTTCGCCAGATTGTTGCCAATGCAGGCAAAGAGGGTGCAGTTGTTGTTCAGAAGGTTCGCGAGGGCAAGGGCGATTATGGTTACAATGCTCGTGCCGATGTCTATGAGAACCTTTTTGCAGCAGGTGTTGTTGACCCTGCCAAGGTTACACGCGTTGCTCTTGAGAACGCTGCATCAATTGCAGGCATGTTCCTCACTACAGAGTGTGTCATTGTCGAGAAGAAAGAAGAGAAACCCGAGATGCCAATGGGCGCGCCCGGTATGGGAGGAATGGGCGGTATGATGTAATATAAGAATTTCCATACAATCAAGAGGACGGCATGTACAAACCGTCCTCTTGATCGTGTATAGGTTTACCAGTCTTAATTCTATGTTTTTTGTTTGGCTTGGAAATAACGCCTATTGCTTTTTAATGTTTTTTTTGTTTACTTTGTGCATTATTCAATACAGAAGTATGCTATGAAAAATATGTTAAGTAAATGCTGTCTGCCGGTTATTGCCGCACTGTCACTCCTCTTTACATCGTGCGATTCCAACGACCAGTTCCTTGAGGACAAGATTGTAGGCTCATGGAGCAGTGTCTATGAGGATGCAACGGTTTTTGAGAAAGAAGAATATGAATTTGACCACAACGGATGTTGGACATACAGTTATGTATATGAGAACAAATCTGGCGAGGATTTCCATGAGGTAGATGCCGGTACATATTATATCAGTTATGGACAGCTGAAATTGAAATCGAATTTTAACGGTAAACAATATTCCTATAGTTTGAGTATATATAGTAATAAGATGATACTCCGTGACGGAGATTATTATGCCGAGTTTTATCGTTACAGATAAGAGATTATATTGTAGGTGAGCCGGATTCTTTGAAATTACTTTTTTACGCGCAAAAGTCCGCGTGACTTTTTATCCCCCTCGGCTTTCAGCCACTTCCCCTTGCAAGCAAAGGTGAGAACTTCTTGGGCTCACCTGCAAAAGTTGGGGGACAAAAAACTCGCTTTCGCTCGCCGTCAAATTCTACAGCAGTCCTCAACCTTAATTGTTCACTTGTATTTTTCTTCAACTCTTTCTTTCTGTACTTTTTTGAAAAAGTACCAAAAACAGGGCAGTCGTGTACGGCATTCGGTGCTTCCTTTGTTCAAGAGTCGCTTTGCAACATCTTTCAGTCGGTGCACACCTCGCCACTCGCTGCTTGTCGCAATGCTTGGGGCGGCAAGAACTCGCTGCGCTCAAACATCATGCCACCTGTTTCCAAGCATTGCTCGGCTGCTCGCTGTGCCTCCCAACGCTGCCCATTAGATAAGTTACTCATGCTCGCCGCAAAAACTCAAACAAGTTTGGCTTTCGCTCGCTTACACATAACTTTCCGCCCTTGGCGGGGAATTACCTTTTGCAATGAAAAGGCGCGTAGAATAGTAATTCTCAATACTGCTCCCCCAGACTTTGCCACTTCTTGTCTTTATTTCTGTTGCCTAAGATAAAAAAAGAGGAAAACGGGCAGAGATAACCGTTTTCCTCTTGGACAGGGCGGTGAATAAACATCTCACCCTGCCTAATCCTTTCTAACATTTACTTTTCGCAAATGTTTATATCCTGACTATAATATTTGAAAAAGTCGTGTTTTAGGATAACCGATATTTTTTCGAGCAGTCTTGTATCAATGCTCTCACGCTTAAAGATGCTGTAGATGTTTGTTCTGTCGCAACACAATTCCTTGGCGAGCCATGAAACTGAGCACCCCTGAGCATCAAACTGTTTTTTAATAATGTTTCCGATATGAATCATA
>JAFNWA010000331.1 GCA_017383665.1 Bacteroidaceae bacterium
AGGCTGAATAATTAGTTTTGTATATACTTACACCGTCGGCAGGGTTACCTCGCCGACGGTTTGTTTATGTAGAGTGACAAAACTGTCCCTCTTTGTCAAGAGGGACGAGCAACATAGTTGCGGAGGGAGATGAAAAAATGCGACCTCGCGGACACGGTGTGCCGTGTCCCTACTGCGTGGTTTGCATATCGGCCGCACATCATGAATAAAAAATGCGGCTAAAGAGATTTCTTTAGCCGCTATTTTATTGTAGCTTGTCAATTTCAATCGTTGAACCTGCTTGTTATTACCTCAATCGGTATCTTGTATTCGGTGCCACCGCGCAGGCGTATGCTGCTGATGCTGATGTCGTGAGTAATCTTTACAACAGAACCATTCGAGTCCTTTGTTGTGCTCACAGGAATAAGGACAACCTTGTTCCAGTCGGGGTTTTCTGCTTCCCAATTGGGGTTCTCTGCTATGCCATCCTTGTACTCCTTGTGGCAAACCTTGATGAGATTGGCAATGTTTGTGAAGGTGTATTCGTTGGTTGCCGAAGCAAATGTTGTAATGTATGATGTGCTGTTGTCTGCCACCTTGTTCTTCACGAAGAAGTTGTACATGTCGCACTTTCTAATCAGCAACAGTGTCGTGTGGGGTTTCCTTGTGTGTTCCGCAGTCTCGTTATATCGAGTGAATGAGATCTTTGCCGAGTTGATGGTGTCGGGGCCGACAATGTCAAGGATGGGCAATGTGACCTCAGTGTATAGTCCTGCAGGAGTTTTCAGGTAGGTGTGTTGTTGCTCGTTTGCAAGCGGTGTCAAATCGTCATTGTCAAAATTGTTCACTTGCAAAACTGTTTTGCCTGAATAGAATGTTGCCGCGAGTGCTTGTATTGAATCTGTTTCGCTTGTCTCATCTTCTACTTTATGATTGAAACCTACATCCAATCGGGTACGGAATATCTTGAGTACTGTTCCGTCTCCTTGTGTGCACTTTACATATATTCCTTTGAAAACATCTTTGATGAAGACTTCGGAGTTTGCGAAGTATTTCATTCCAATGTGGTTCCCCTCGCTGTCTTCTTCGTAATATTTCCTGATTAAACTGTCTCCAATCTCATTGGGAAGTGTTAATTCAATGTGCTTTGAATAGTTTTCTCCGTTGAGAATTGTATCGTGGAGAGCGTAGTCGATGACATTGTATGTCTTCTTTGCCAAGGGCTCTTTGCTTGGGTCATAGAAAAGTTCCGGGTCGAGATTTGTATAATATTGCGTGCCCTCTTCGAGCGTGTTTTCAAGAGCATACACTTCGCACTGCATTGAATTGAGAGAGTCTCCATAGTATTCTTCAAAGTAGAGACGCAGTTTGGTGTATGTGGCCGAATTGCCAATCACACCATTCTCCGGGAAACCGTAATTCTCACTGCAGCTGAGCTGTGTGATGAAACCGGAGGTGAATTTTGTGCCGGATTCTTCGTCGGTATATCGGCCAAGGTAAACTTCTCCAGTGTTGGCAATAATGGAGTCGTTGGCCATTATTGTTCTACTGGTTGCTTCGAAATACTCAGTCTTCGCAGAGATGAGATCCTTGCTTGGGATTATGCTGCTGCCGACAGACTCAGTGTTGCTGTCACACTGTACCAATGTTAGTAGCATGAAGATAGCAGGCAGTATGTATATAAACTTTTTCATATCTCTTGTTAAGGATTACAAATAAAGGTTAAATGAACCGTGTATTTATCAATCAAGCAACACCTTCGGGCGTTGCTTGATGGTTTGTTTATCCCATTACTTTGTCGTAGAAGTCATTGCATGCGGTTGCATACTCCTCTTCGTTGCATCTTGGCTGTACTGGTTTGCCAAGTGAGATTGCATAATCAATGAGCTCCTGTGGTATGTTGTCGCCATTGATGATTATGCCGTCACTATGCCTGATTGCCAGCTTGGCAAGTTCTATGTACGAAATTGGAGTCTGGATTGCCGAAATAACCTCCTTAGGAATCTCGTTGTTGAATATCTTCTCGGGGAAATTCTCGGGGAAATCGGTCTTGAAGTTGTCATCATAGAGCGAGATTACAATCTTTGACTCACGGAATGATGGCTCATCCTTGTATGAACTCTTGACATAAAGGGGTATCAATGCTGATATCCAACCATGGCAGTGAATGACCTCGGGGCACCAGCGCAACTTCTTGACTGTTTCAAGGACGCCGCGCGCAAAGAAAATTGCACGCTCGTCATTGTCAGTATAATCGTTGCCCTCTGAATCGCTTGTCATCATTCGGTTGTGGAAGTAGTCATCGTTGTCAATGAAATAAACCTGCATGCGTGCCGCCTGCAGTGACGCAACTTTGATGATGAGCGGATGGTCGGTATCGTTGATGATAAGGTTCATGCCCGACAGACGGATAACCTCATGAAGCTGGTTGCGTCTCTCGTTTATGTTGCCCCATTTGGGAGTGAAAATTCTTATCTCTTTTCCAAGATCCTGTGTCGCCTGTGGAAGGTAGCGTCCTACTGTCGCCATTGGCGATTCCGGAACAAATGGTGTTATTTCCTGAGAAATGAATAAAATTTTGTTTGCTTTCATCTTTAAATAATTCACGAATGTAGTCCGTGCAGCGCAAAGTTACTAAAAAAATGGCAAACCGACAAGTTTAAAGCCGTTTTAATGCTTTTTAATGACAAATGGTAAGGCTGGGCGTGCTTTTATCTTTTTGGTGCTTGAATCAGTTATTGCGTAAACTGTTTAATTTTTTATTTTATTATTTCTTTTTGTGCTTATTTGTTTGTTACTTTGCAGTCGCAAATGAAAAACAGGTTTTGGAAATCAAATATTCATTGAAAAGATGAAGGTTGTAAGTACTATAATCGAGTTGAGGAATCTGCTTGATGATTTTCGTGGTGAGGGGAAAAGTGTTGGTTTCGTGCCGACAATGGGTGCGCTTCATGCCGGGCATGCATCGCTTGTGAAACGCTCGGTGGCTGAGAACGATGTTACCGTGGTGAGCGTGTTTGTCAATCCCACACAGTTCAATGACAAGAATGACTTGAAGAACTACCCGCGTACACTTGATGCCGACTGTGTATTGCTTGAAAGCGTGGGTGCAAC
>JAFNWA010000332.1 GCA_017383665.1 Bacteroidaceae bacterium
CTTGACCCAGATGCTGTAAACTTTGCTTTTGATGTAATAAAAGACAGTATTTTTACATACGAAGGGAAACTTCTAGGACTTAAAATTATCCCTAAAATATAAACAAAAAAAAGAGCTATCCGAATCCGATAACCCTTTTCCAACCGGGGACACCCCAGTCCACAATCAGATCAAGTCTGATATTCTAATGCAAAGATAATATCATTGCATTCAACAAACAAATCTTAAGTAGAAAAGTTTCCTCAAACTAATATTTTTTAACATTTATGGTTGCCACGCCATAACAGCGAAGCAACCATTCTTCTTTTTCAAAAGCAAAGTTAAACCTCAACTATAGGGAGTGGATAAAAAAAGTTCAAGGCTTGCGCAAGTTTTCACCTTTGACAATGTGCGTTTTCCGTGACCCGCGCGACGTGACTTGTACCACGCTACGCGCGACCTTTCACTACGCACATTGTCGAAACCTCGGTTTAATAAAAACCTCGGCTTTCGGCTTTCAGCTTTCCGTTTTCAACTTTCAGCTTTTAGTACGCAAACAACGGAAACTCCTCCATTGTCTCATTAACCTTTGCTCGCACGGCAGCAATTACCTTCTCGTCCTCGGGGGCGCTGAGCACGGTCTCAATCATCTCGGCAATGAAAGGCATCATATCCTCCTTCACGCCACGGGTGGTGATTGCCGGTGTACCAAGACGGATTCCCGATGTCTGGAAAGCACTGCGTGTGTCAAACGGCACCATATTCTTGTTGGCTGTGATGTCGGCAGCAACAAGTGCCTTCTCGGCGAGTTTACCTGTCAGGTCGGGGTACTTGCCACGCAAGTCAACAAGCATAGAGTGGTTGTCGGTTCCGCCGGATACGATACCGAAACCACGGTCCATAAGTTCCTGTGCCAGAACGGCCGCATTGAGCTTCACCTGTGCCTGATACTCCTTGAACTCGGGCTGCAGTGCCTCGCCGAATGCGACAGCCTTGGCCGCAATGACATGCTCCAATGGACCGCCCTGAATACCGGGGAATACTGCCGAGTCAAGCAACTGCGACATCATCTTCACCTCACCCTTTGGAGTTGTCTTGCCCCATGGATTGGGGAAGTCCTTGCCAAGAATGATTACACCACCGCGTGGACCACGCAAAGTCTTGTGGGTTGTAGAGGTTACGATGTGGGCATATTTCACAGGGTTATCGAGCAAGCCGGCAGCTATGAGACCTGCAGGGTGTGCCATATCCACCATGAGGATTGCACCAACCTTATCGGCAATCTCGCGCATGCGCTTGTAGTCCCACTCGCGTGAGTAGGCCGAACCGCCACCGATAATCATCTTAGGCTTCTCGCGCAGGGCAATCTCCTCCATTTGGTCATAATCGACACGACCGGTTTCGGGGTTGAGATTATACTCGCATGGTGTATATATGAGACCTGATGTATTCACTGCCGAACCGTGTGAGAGGTGACCGCCATGAGCAAGGTTCAAGCCCATGAACTTGTCGCCGGGGTTAAGCACAGCAAGGAACACCGCAGCATTGGCCTGAGCACCGCTATGTGGCTGCACATTCACCCATTCGGCATCATAAAGTTCTTTAAGACGCTCGCGTGCAATATCCTCTACAATGTCAACTACCTCGCAACCGCCATAATAGCGTTTGCCGGGATAGCCCTCGGCATATTTATTGGTGAGCACCGAACCCATCGCCTGCATAACTTCGTTGCTGACGAAGTTCTCCGATGCAATGAGTTCAATTCCCTTGAGCTGACGACGGTACTCACTCTCTATAAGTTGAAAAATATGTCTGTCTCGTTTCATAGTCAATAAATTTTAAATATTTCTGCGAAGATAATAAAATTAGGTAATGATATACAAGTTTGTACAATAAAATCA
>JAFNWA010000041.1 GCA_017383665.1 Bacteroidaceae bacterium
GATGTTGCTGCCGATAATGTTTCCAAGCGCAATACCGGAGCTGCCTTTAATTGCAGAGCCGGTGCTTATTACAAGTTCGGGCAACGATGTACCTATGGCTACTATAGTGAGTCCGATGAGCAATTCGCTCATGTTAAAACGGCGTGCAAGAGCCGATGCGCCCTTGGTGAGCCAGTCGGCACCCAGGATAACGAGTACAATGCCAACAACAAAACTCAATATCGACAATATCATTTCTTCTATTTTTCAATTAATTTGCGCGAAGATAGTAAAAATTTGTTTGCAGGACACAAGAAGGAAAGAACAAAAAACTCACCGATTTGCTTTTTGTTTCATTTCTTTTTACTACCTTCGCACCCAGATTTCAATTACGGGGTGCCTAAATTGTCTGCACTTGCAGCACAGAGGCTGAGATCATACCCATGAACCTGATCCGGGTAATGCCGGCGTAGGGAAACGAGCTGAAAAGGGAAAACGGAAAACGGAAAACTTGTGCAAGCGAGTGAAAACCAAGTTTACTTGAGTTTTTACAACGGCAACGCGAATGAGCGTTGCTTGCGACGACGGGAGTTTTAACTCCCCAAAGGAGTGCGACAAGGTCGCCTCAAAGCAAGTTTCAAGCACACGAAGTGTGGTTAAAGCGTATAGCTTGCACATGCGAGTGAGCGGTAAACGAAAATAAACCTTTCACATTTCCCATTTAACCTTTCAGCTCAAGGAAAAACCCCATTTTCCGTTTAACCACGGAGCATGGAGGTTTCTTTTTTTCCCCACGCTCCACTAAAAAAATTGAAATTGCAATGAAAAAAAGAACATTGCGTTGCTGCCTTGTGATGGCAGCACTACCCTCTTTGCTACAGGCACAAGAGGCAGTGAGTGACAGCCTGCACACCAGTTTGCAGGAAGTGGAGATAACAGCGACACGCGCTACGGAACTGACACCCGTTGCACACACGAACATCGGCAAGGAGCAGTTATCGAGGATGAATACAGGAGTGGATTTCCCCTATCTTGTATCGACAACACCAAGTGTAGTAACAACGAGCGATGCAGGTACAGGAATTGGATACACAAGCCTGCGCATACGCGGCACGGATGGCACACGAATAAATGTTACTGCAAACGGGATTCCGGTAAACGACGCCGAGAGCCACAATGTCTTTTGGGTAAACATGCCCGACATTGCTTCGTCTGTGAAAGATGTCCAAATACAGCGTGGTGTGGGCACATCGACCAATGGCGCCGGTTCTTTTGGTGCAAGCATAAACCTGAGAACAGACAAGTTCAACACACAGCCATACGCAAACCTCAGCGGTTCATACGGCTCGTTCAACACCTACAAGGCAACACTTGGCGCAGGAACAGGCATTTTGCACGACCGTTGGGCTGTTGACATGCGCCTGTCGAGCATAGGTAGCGACGGTTACATTGAGCGTGCTTCTACAAAACTACAATCCTTCTACCTGCAAGGAGCATATTATGGCGAGAGGACAAGCGTACGACTCATTGCATTTGGCGGAAAGGAGCAGACATACCACGCATGGAACTATGCCACAAAGGAGGAGATGGAACTATATGGCCGCCGGTACAACAGCTGCGGTTACATGTTCACCGACAGCACAGGTAAAGCACACTATTATGATGGGCAGACCGACAACTACACACAGACAAATATCCAGTTGCTCGTTGACCACGATTTCACCAATAGCCTGAGACTTAATGTCGGCCTGCACTACACCAAAGGAGATGGTTACTACCAGGAGTACAAGAGCGGCCGCAAGTTCAAGGAGTATAACCTGCCGACATATTTTATCGATGGCGAGGAGGTTAAGAAGAGTGACTTGGTGCGCAAGAAAGCGATGGACAATCATTTTGGCGGTGCGGTATTTGCCCTTACATTCAAAAACGAAAAGATTACGGCTGTTGCCGGCGGTGGGGCAAACAGATACTTTGGCGACCACTTTGGACATGTACTGTGGGTAAAGAACTACATAGGCGAGTTGCTCCCCGACCATGAATATTACCGCAACAATGGAACAAAGGACGACGCCAATATCTTTGTAAGAGCAGACTACCGACCTATTGAGTGCCTTAACATCTATGCCGACCTGCAGTATCGCCACATCGGCTATCGCATAGATGGCAAGAATGACAAATGGAACGACGCCACCGGCAGCAACCAACAGCTTGCAATAGATGAGAAATTCAACTTTTTCAACCCTAAAGCAGGTCTCGCATGGCTTATAAACGACAACAACAGATTATTTGCCTCAGTGAGTATTGCGCATAAGGAACCTACACGCAACAACTACACCGACGGCAAGCTGAACGAGCACCCAAGAGCTGAGCGCCTTACCGACTATGAACTGGGCTACACCTACAGTAACAGATTATTCACAGCCGGAGCCAACCTCTACTTTATGGACTACAAGGACCAGCTTGTACTCACCGGAGAACTGAACGAAATTGGTGAACCACTTGCAGCAAACATACCCAAGAGCTACCGCGCCGGCATCGAGTTGACAGCTGCGCTGAAGCTGCCATGCGGTTTCGGGTGGAGTGCAAACGCTACATTCAGCCACAACAGGATAAAGGACTTCACCGAGGTGTTGTATGATGATGACACATACGAGAAGTGGGAGATACAGCACAATGACACACCGCTTGCATTCTCGCCATCCATCATAGCGAACAACACCTTCTCATATGAATGGCGTGGCATTGAGGCTGCATTGCAGTCGCAATATGTGAGCAAGCAGTACATGAGCAACTATGGTATTGAGGAGCATAGGCTCGACGCATATTTCGTGACAAACCTGCGCCTGGCATACTCGTTCAAGCTGAAGGGTGTGAAGAATATTACCATTGGAGCGACCATATACAACCTTTTCAACGAGGAGTATGAGAACAACGGATATGCCGGCAGCGGATATTACACCGATGGCGAGGGCACACGCCACCGCTACAACTATGCCGGATATGCTGCACAGGCCGGCATAAATGCGATAGGGCATGTGACAATAGAACTTTAAAACTGAAAACTGAAATGTGAAAACGGAAATGTGAAAACTGTAAACTTGTACAAACAAGCGAAACGCAAAGCGCTTTGGCGCGAGCTTTCAGTTCTCACATTTCACCTTTCAGCTTTCACCTTAAAAAATGGATATGTTTCTTGAAATAATTGGAGTTATAACAGGCATCATCTACCTGTGGCTTGAATACAGGGCAAGTATATACCTGTGGATTGTGGGCATTATAATGCCGGCGATATACCTATTCGTTTATTACAATGCCGGCCTGTATGCCGACTTTGGAATAAACATATACTACTTGCTCATTGCTCTTTATGGTTGGGTGGCGTGGAAAACGGGATTCACGCTTTTCGGGCGCAAGGAGCCAAAGAGAGAACTCGGCATAAGCCACACACCACGCAAGGCGTGGGCAAAAGCAGTGGCGGCATACATTGTCGCACAGTTTGCCATTTACTTTGTACTGAATGGCTATACCGACAGCACCGTCCCCTGGAGCGATTCCTTTACCACAGCTTTGAGCATTGTGGGCATGTGGATGCTTGCACGCAAATACATTGAGCAGTGGTGGGTGTGGTGCGTGGTTGATGTGGCAAGCAGTGCGTTATATACCTATAAAGGGTTATATTTCACAGCCGTGCTCTATGCCGTTTATGCAATTATTGCTATCTTTGGATACTTCAAATGGAAAAAATTGATGCTGAATGAAGGATAAAGTATATGATGCGGTGATTGTTGCCGGTGGAGAGTACCCCACCGCCCGGCAACCATTGGAGGTGTTGCACGGAGCTCCGTTTGTGGTTTGCTGCGACGGTGCTGCCGACAACTACATTGCCACAGGCCGTGTGCCCGACGCCATTGTGGGCGACGGCGACTCTATAAGTGCAGAAAACCGTGAGATGTTCGCACATCTGTTGCACATCGTTAGCGAACAGGAGAGCAATGACCAGACAAAGGCTGTGCGTTTCCTTGTTGAAAAGGGGATGCAACGCATTGCAATAGTGGGCGCGACAGGCAAGCGCGAAGACCACACGATTGGAAACATCAGCCTACTGATTGAGTATGCGCGTCAGGGGTGTGATGTTTGCTCATTTACCGACTATGGAGTGTTCATACCGTGCAATGGCACAACGACACACAAATGCCATAAAGGGCAACAGGTGTCGATATTCAGCATTACAGCGAAGGATTTGAGCGCAGTTGGACTTCGATACCCAATTTATGATTTCAACAATTGGTGGCAAGGGACGCTCAACGAGTGTACCGGCGAGGAGTTCACTATAAACGCCAATGGGGAATATCTGTTGTTTATCAGTTATTTACCCAAGGCTCTGTAAAGCTCCAACGCGACGGCAGAATAGTTGAACTCTTTTGTGCCACGCGGAAACTGTTTCACGCCGAAACGGTGTTCCACACGCACCTTGCTCAGATAGAGCCCTGCATTGTAGAGCGTTGCCCAATAACGCACCTTTGACTCTGCATCCTTCAATCCCCAAGCAGAGGTGCGTTTCTTGACAATATCAACAAAGACTGCGAGATAAAACACCTGCCACCGCGTACTTGACAGGCGATTTACGCGCTCACGCCGTTTATCTACAAGATTGTTACTTTCATAGGTAATCCGCGAACCATACTTCGCCTTCAATGCTTTATCATTGGCAACTGCATTTTCAAGCGTTTCAACAAAACCCGGTTTCATTTGGAAAAGCCCGATACTGTAATCGGGAGTTCCTTTGGCCGGGTACTCCTTTTTCACGGCAGATGTCTCAAAATAATCGGTAAGCGAATTGTAACAGCTCACCTCGGGCGCTACAATAGAAAATATAATTCTCAACTCCTCTTCTGTAGCACCCGGGAGTATCTTTTCCAGTTCCGGACGGCAGCTATCAAATGTCTCAATCGCTTGACGAGACTGCGAAGGATAGGCGGCAATATAGCCATCGCCCGCCGATAACAAAAAAGACAAGAGTATTGAAAACATATTATTTAGCGGTTATATTGGTTAGGTATGCCATAGGATAAAAAAAGGATGGCAACCGCAATTGCCATCCAAATATAGATTAAAAGATTTACTTTATCATAACCTTTTTGCCGTTGATGATGTAAATGCCGGGAGCAGTGACAGCCTCTACACGGCGGCCTGTGAGGTCGTAAACAGCTTTCACATTACCGTTTTCACCTTTCACCTCGGCAATTCCAGTTTCAACATCTGCTGCATCTATGCGGAACAGGTTACTGAAATTCCCGGTGTAGCCTTCAGTTGCAGAGTATGCGTCAAAAACACCGGATGCCATAACTATTAAAGAGCCGTCACTGCCGTTCGCTCTTTTGCTAACAAGGTAATATCTGTCGGCAACAGAACCGGGATTGATGCTCCAGTCGCAATATGTGGCATTGTATGTGGTAAGAGTACCGTTGTTATTATTGTAGCCACCGCTGTTGCCGGCACGCCAAATCATATACAGCTGTGCCTTCTCGTTAAAAAAACTGTACTTGCCGCTTGCCTCCTTCTTGCAAATGAACTTTGCTGCATCGCCCACCTCTTCGGCCGAGGAGGTGGTCAAATCAAGTACATTATTATTGACATACAACACGCGCTCTGTACCATTCTGCTGAACATTGGTAAAGGTGAGCACCTTGCCATCCCACTCGTCGGCAGGAACATCGCCTGCAAGTATTGAATAGATATTGTCAATCTCGGCAGTTGTGGGTTCTGCGCTCAGCTTTTCAAGCGCCTCTTTCAAATCGGCCTTTATATCGGCCGAAGCATCGGCAGCAACAGCCGTGAAATACTCCTTCACAAATGCACGGCGGTCAACATCGCGTTTCACGCTGTATGCACCTTGGGTAATATACTCCAACTCGTATGCCACATAGATGTTGTCGAAACCGTCAAAGTTGTGCTGTCCTTCGCCATTGGGGAAACTTGTTGATACGGGATTGTCGCGACGACCGAAGCCTGTGAGTGTCTCCTCATAGATGAAACCTATACGTCCATCGGC
>JAFNWA010000042.1 GCA_017383665.1 Bacteroidaceae bacterium
GTAGAGATAGTCCGCAGTTATAGAACTAAGAACAGCATCACCCAGGAACTCCAACCGCTCGTTACAGTATAGTTTTTGAGAGCCGGAGAGCGAACTGTGCGTCATAGCCATCTCATAGATTTTAATATCACGCGGCACATATCCCAGAATGGAATATAACAACAAATAAGACTCCCTGTCTTTTCGGGACAGGAGTCTTATTCTATCAACAACTTTTCTAAAAAGTCTATTAGCCTTCAATTTTCTTAAAAGCAATGCTTGCATTATGGCCACCGAAACCGAATGTGTTTGACAAAGCAACCTTCACATCTCTTTTCTGCGCCTTGTTAAAAGTAAAATTCATACCATAGTCAATCTCCGGGTCATCATCTCCATCTGCATGGTTTATCGTCGGCGGAATTATTCCATGTTCCATTGCAAGCACAGTAAGAACTGCCTCCAACGCACCGGCACCACCAAGCAGGTGTCCTGTCATTGACTTTGTAGAACTTATATTCAACTTATAAGCATGTTCACCAAAGAGGTTCTTGATAGCTTTTGCCTCTGCAATATCACCGGCAGGTGTCGATGTACCGTGTACATTGATATAGTCAACACTGTCCAATGGAAGACCGGCTTCATCCAGTGCAGCCTTCATCACACGAGAAGCACCCTCACCCTCGGGGTGTGGAGCCGTTATGTGATATGCATCTGCGGTAAGACCTGTACCGACAATCTCGGCATAAATCTTTGCGCCACGGGCAACTGCGTGCTCATATTCCTCAAGAATAAGTGACGCCGCGCCTTCGCCTATAACAAAACCGTCCCTGCTCTTGCTGAACGGGCGTGATGCACCCTGAGGGTCATCATTACGCACAGACAAGGCATGCATAGAGTTGAAAGCACCCACACCGATGTTGCATATCGCAGCCTCGGCACCACCGGAAACAACTACATCTGCCCTGCCCAGACGAATCTGATCATAGGCATCAATAATTGCATTTGACGATGAAGCACAGGCCGATGTTGTCACATAATTGGGGCCTTTCAAGCCATAACGGATAGAAATGATACCCGTTGTCATGTCCGAGATCATCTTGGTTATCAAGAATGGAGAAAAACGGGGACCATTTTCCTGGTTAAGCGCAAAGGCACGCATCTCATCTTCGAGAGCTGTCAAGCCACCAATACCCTCACCAAAAATAACACCCACCTTATTGCAGTCAACTTTTTCAAAGTCAAGACCACTATCATTGATTGCCTCCACAGCGGCTGCTACACCAAAATGTGTGTCAATATCGACCTTGCGGAGATCGCGACGGTCCATACCCACTGTAGGGTCAAAATCCTTGACCTCACAAGCAAACTGCGTTTTGAAGAGGTAGGAGTCAAAACGAGTAATAGGTCCTGCGCCACTCACTCCATTAACAGCATTCTCCCACATTGTGGGAACATTATTACCAATGGGTGAAACGGCACCAAGACCTGTTACAACAACTCTTCTCAGTTTCATATAGAATTGTTAGAGTACAGTAGGGGAGCGGAATTACTTCTCGGCAACCTTCTCCTCTACATACTTGACAGCATCACCTACTGTCGCAATTTTCTCTGCCTGCTCCTCAGGGATTGAGATACCGAACTCGTCCTCGATCTCCATGATAAGCTCTACTCTATCCAATGAGTCTGCGCTCAAGTCGTTTGTAAAGTTAGCCTCTGATGTAACCTCTGACTCTGATACACCGAACTTCTCGATGATGATAGCTTTTACTCTTGATTCAATTTCTGACATAATCGTAATTTTTAAAGATTTGAAAATTATCTTTTATCCTTGATGCAAAAGTATGATAAAATTTAAGAACTACAAAAAAAGAAGGCAAAAAAATACACTTTGTATTGCACAAAAGTTTAAAAATGTGCAAAAACATCAAATTTGACGCCACTATTTACCAGATAACTTTATTATATAAGCCGAAGGTTCACGCCTCAATTTGTAATTATTGCGGAGTTTCTCAAAATCTTCAGGCATTCTTTTCAGCACCGCGGTATCAAAAAGAGGCATGTAGATTGAGAGCAACGCCTCCTGTTCGCTCATAGCCTCAACCAAAAGCCGTTCAGGAGCATCAAGGGACAACCTTGGCACAGCACCTTTATAATTTATGAAATGCACGAATTTATCAAGCACTATCGAAGTCGCATTCATCTTGCCCTCGAGCGAATAACCGGCTATATGCGGAGTCGCCACATATGCTTTTTTTAATAATGGGATACTTATCGATGGCTCATTCTCCCACACATCCAAGGCGGCACACCCCACCCGACCATTTTCCAAGGCATAAAGCAAGGCTGCATTGTCAACCACCTCGCCACGCGACGCATTTATAAGCAGTTTGCAGCAGCAAAGTGAGTCAAAGAAAGATTTATCTGCAAGATGAAAGCTCCTGTATGACCCCGCAAGATTAAGTGTAGGGTGAAAAGTTATAATATCACACTTTTCAGCAATCTCGGCAAGCGATACAAGACCGGGCATGCCGGCATCTGCTTTTGGGGGGTCATTGAGAAGCACTTTCATGCCAACTCCGTTAGCCCATGCCGCCACACGGGCACCAATTTCACCAACTCCCACAATGCCAAGCGTCAGTCCCCTGACACAACAACCATTGTCACGCGCCCAAGAATATATAACAGACTGCACATACTGCAGAACCGCTCCTGCATTACAACCGGGCGCATTCGTCCACACTATGCCATTCTCCCGGCAATAACCGGCATCAATATGATCATAACCTATCGTTGCTGTACCAATAAAGCGTACCTTGCATCCCGAGAGCAGTGCTTCATTGCATTTAGTACGGGTTCGCACAAACAGAACATCAGCATCAATCAGGTCATCTTTTTTAATCTCTACGCCCGGCAGTGCAACTACATCTACCCCCATCTCAACCAAAGCCTCCTTTAGATAAGGTATTTTTTCATCAATAACTGCCTTCATAATCTCCTTATTCCTTTTTATATGCATGCAAATGTAACAAGTTCGTTCGAC
>JAFNWA010000333.1 GCA_017383665.1 Bacteroidaceae bacterium
GTCTGTGAAGAATCTGTCCGAAATCTTTATCAAACCTTTTTTCCCGAGTTTCTTGCTCTCAAGGTTGTATCCAATGGTTACATTGTTGCTCATCATTGGGATATTGAGCAGGTTTACCACTGCGAAAAGTTTGTCGGCAGGAATGTGGTCTATTACAGTGCCATTGCAGAGTGCCGAAACCTGCAATGCTGTTTTGTTGTTCTCTTTCATGATTCTTTTGCCTTAAATGTTGATACCTAAAACATCGCAGATGATGGCCTCGCGCACATAGAGACCGTTCTGTGCCTGCTGGAAATAGTAGGCCTTGGGGTTAGCATCTACATCCTGTGCTATCTCGTTGACGCGTGGTAGAGGGTGCAGGATGCGAAGATTCTCCTTTGTGTTTGCAAGCATTGCATTTGTGAGACGGTAGCAGTTCTTCACCTTCTCATACTCCATAATGTCACTGAAACGCTCGCGCTGGACTCGTGTCATGTATATTATATCGGCATCAGCGATAACCTCCTCGTTAAATTCGGTCGTCTCGGTATAAGGGATATTGTTCTTTTCGCAAAAGAGCCTGTACTCCTCGGGCATGCGCAGTTCGTCGGGCGAAATGAAACAGAATGTAGGGTTGAAGTGGCGCATTGCATGGAGCAAAGAGTGTACCGTGCGTCCATACTTCAAGTCTCCCACAAGGTGAATCTTAAGACCTTCAAGCGTTCCCTGTGTCTTTTTGATGGAGTAGAGGTCAAGCATTGTCTGGGACGGGTGCTGGTTTGCTCCGTCACCGGCGTTTATAATTGGAACCTGCGAAACTTCGCTTGCATAGCGCGCCGCACCCTCAAGTTTGTGACGCATTGCAATTACATCGGCATAGCTTGAAACCATCATGATTGTGTCTTTCAGGGTCTCTCCCTTGGTGGCGGAACTTGTCGCTGCGTCACTGAAACCGATTACGCTTGCTCCAAGTCTGTTGGCTGCCGTTTCAAAACTCAGGCGTGTTCTTGTCGATGGCTCAAAAAAGAGTGAGCCAACAATCTTGCCCTTTAAAACATCCCTGTTGGGGTTCTCTTCAAACTTCTCTGCAGTTTCAAGCAACGAGAGAATCTTCTCGCGTGAGAGATCGTTGATGGATACAAAGCTCTTGCTTTTCATGTTTATGTCGGTTACAAATAAATTTCCTGTAAAGATATGCCAATAATCTTTTTAAAACAATATCTGAAGATGAATTTCTTTCAAAATCCTAAAGGATTGGAAAAGGTTGCTTGTTATTTGAAATTTTGTATTAAATTTGCAGAAATATGGTTTATTCCGTGGCTGTGTGCATGGATAACCTACGCTTATAACACGACTGACATGAAAAAAATTAAGGATACTTTGATAGTGATGTGGAGCATTCTCGCAGCTGTTATGTTTGCGATAGTGTTCCTGTTCGTTTCTATTATAAAAGGCTGGTCTGGATATCTCCCGGATACAAGTGAACTTGAAAACCCTGAATATCTCTATGCTTCACAGCTGATTACGGCCGATGGCAAGGAGATGGGTACATGGTCACTTCGTGAAAATCGTATTCGTGTTGAATTCAAGGATATACCCCAGAACCTTATCGATGCCCTTGTGGCAACAGAGGATGTCCGTTATTACGAACATTCGGGAATAGATGCACAGTCGTTGTTGCGTGTCGGTTTCAAGAGTATTCTCCTGCAGCAGGAAAGCTCAGGTGGCGGCAGTACCATTACCCAACAGTTGGCGAAAATGCTGCATACAAAACCCGAATCGGGTATGATGGCCCGCTTGCGTCAGAAACCCAATGAGTGGGTAATCGCGGCAAAGTTGGAAAAACGGTTTACCAAGAACGAGATATTGACAATGTATCTCAATAAGTATGACTTTGGTAACAATGCAGTAGGTATTGCCAGTGCCGCTCATGTCTATTTTGGCAAGCATCCGAGTGAACTTAAGACAGAAGAGTCGGCAATGCTTGTCGGTATGTGCAAGAATTCTTCGCTCTATAACCCTCTTCGCCGTTACGAAAAGACTCTTGAGCGTCGCAATGTCGTGCTCTCGCAAATGGTCAAGGCCGGTTATATAACAGGTGCCGAACGCGATTCCTTGTCATCTCTTCCATTGGGTATCGATTATCATACGACAGACCACAATGAGGGTATTGCTCCCTACTTCCGCGAATATCTACGCGTTTATATGACAGCGACAAAACCTGATCGCAAGAACTACCGTGGCTGGCAAAAACAACAGTATTATGACGATTCGCTCCGTTGGGAGACCGATTCCCTTTATGGTTGGTGCAACCGCAACTTTAAGCCTAATGGCGAAAAGTATAATATATACACCGATGGTCTCAGGATATACACGACCATCGATTCTCGCATGCAGGTCTATTTGGAGGATGCTGTGAAGGCTCATGTCGCTGATACTCTCCAAACGAGGTTCTTCAAGGAGAACAATCCCAAAAATGCGAAGACAAAGGAGGTTAGGGATAGACTTAAAAAAACTGCGCCTTACAGCAGCAACCTAAAGCAAGATGAGGTTGAAGCGATAATGGCTCGCAATATGAAACAGACCGAGCGCTATCGCATAATGAAGAAAAATGGCTCTTCTGATGCCGAGATTCAGAAGGCTTTCAATACAAAGCGGACAATGAAGGTCTTTACCTATGATGGGGTGAAGGATACCGTGATGACTCCAATGGACTCCATCCGCTACTACAAACACTTCCTTCGCACCGGTGCCATGTCAATGGACCCGCTTTCGGGCGAGGTCAAGGCCTATGTGGGTGGTACCAATTACCACTATTTCAAGTACGACATGGTCAGCAGTGGCCGCCGTCAGGTTGGTTCAACAATAAAGCCATTTCTCTATTCTTTGGCTATGGAGCGTGGCTTCTCGCCATGCGACGAGACACGCAATGTTGAGCAAACCTTGCTTGATGACCTTGGTCGTGTGTGGAAACCGCGCAACTCGGGAAGCGAGAAGGTCGGCGAGATGGTTACACTTGGATGGGGCCTTGCAAAATCAAATAACTGGATATCTGCATGGCTTATGAATCAGCTCAGTCCCTATTCATTGAAGAAACTGATACATGAGTTTGGTTTGACCAATCAACAGATAGAAGCAACCCAGTCGCTCTGTCTTGGAACTTGTGATGCTTCGGTTTCGGAGATGGTCAGTGCTTACACTGCGTTTGTTGGTAAGGGTATGCGTGTAGCTCCATTGTTGGTAACCCGCATTGAGGATAATGCCGGCAATGTCGTTGCAACTTTCTCAGCTCACAGAAACGAAGTCATCAGCCGTAACAGTTCATATAAAATGATTGACATGATGCGTGGTGTCATAAATTTGGGAACAGGTAGGCGAGTCAGAGCGGTTTACAAAATTACAGCCGATATGTGTGGCAAGACCGGTACGACCCAGAATATGTCCGACGGTTGGTTCATCGGTTATACCCCTTCACTTGTAACCGGTTGTTGGGTTGGCGGTGAAGAGCGAGATATTCACTTCGATAATATGACACAAGGACAAGGCGCTGCAATGGCATTGCCTATCTATGGTCTTTATATGCAAAAGGTGTATGCAGATGAATCATTGCCTTATAATCAGGAAGAGACATTTGATATACCTGAGGACTTTGATCCATGCAGGAGTAATTTCCAACAGAACTTCGACTTTGATATCGAAGAGAAAGAGAACACTGGTGTAAGTGATAATGCAACAGAAGGTGATGAGACGGTTGAAGAAATCATTGAAGATGAAGAATATGCCCCCGTTTATTATCCGACTACATCGACTGAAGAAGAACAACAAGACGGCTTTGACGATTTGTTCGATATGTAATTGGGTAGATAACAAAATAATATATAAACAATGAAATTTGTAGGAATTATACCGGCGCGATATGCCTCAACCCGTTTCCCGGGTAAACCATTGGCTATGTTGGGCGGAAAGCCTGTGATACAGCGTGTGTATGAGCAGGTAAAGGAGTGCTTTGATGATTTGTATGTTGCTACTGATGACGACCGCATAAAGGATGCAGTGCTTGCATTCGGCGGAAATGTGGTAATGACATCGGCCGATTGCAAGAATGGCACAGAGCGTTGCTTGGATGCATACAAGCGTCTTGCGCTTGATTGTGATGTGATTGTAAATATTCAGGGTGATGAGCCTTTCATACAACACAAGCAGGTTGAAGCTCTTATCTCTTGCTTTGACTCTGATGCAACAGATATCGCAACACTTGTGAAACCATTTGAGGTTACAGATGGTTTGGAGCGTCTTGAGTGCCCCAACTCCCCCAAGGTGGTAATCGATGAGAAGGGTTATGCAGTCTATTTCAGCCGTTCAGTTATTCCTTATCTTCGTGGAGTAGAGAAGAATAAATGGCTCGAGTCACATACATTCTACAAACATCTTGGCATTTATGCCTATCGTGCCAACCTGCTTGAGACACTGACAACTCTGCCGCAGTCTCCAATGGAGAAGGCCGAGTCGCTCGAACAGCTCCGTTGGCTCGAGAATGGCTATAAAATAAAAGTTGGCGTAACGGATATTGAAACCATCGGTATCGATACTCCCGAGGATCTTGAGCGCGCCAAGGCATTTGCTGCATCGATAGGCTTTGCATGGAATGATTGACCAATGCCCACACCGCCTGTTATAAAGCCAATGATACTTGAACATTTGACGTTGCCTCACCGTGTGGTAATGCCGAATGGAGTACCCTTGTATCTGCTCGAAGGAGCGGACAAGGGAGTTGTGCGTTTTGATATTCTCATTAAAGGTGGTTATGCCGTGCAGTCGAAGCCACTGCTGGCAATGTTTACCAACAGGATGTTGCGCGAGGGAGCCGGCTCGTTCTCCGCGGCCGAGATTTCTCGGAAACTTGACTACTACGGAGCTTGGATTGACATGTACTCTTCGCAGAACTGCAATCATATAACTCTATACACAATGTCCAAGCACTTAGTGCCATTGTTGCAACTGCTTGAGGCTATGCTGAAAAAGCCGCATTTCCCGCAAGAGAATCTCGACACGGTTAGAAATAATAACAAATCCTATTTTACAATCAATTCGCAAAAAGTTGATGTAGTTTCGCAGCGCTATTTCGAAAACCACTTGTGGGGTGATGAACATCCATTGGGTCATGTCGTGTGTGCCGGGGATTACGATGCCATAACACGCTGTGATATACTAGAATATTATAACCGCTATTATGGCAGTAGCAAC
>JAFNWA010000334.1 GCA_017383665.1 Bacteroidaceae bacterium
ATTGTCAGAGTAGTCTTGCACTCTACGCCGCCTGCGACCTGTACATAAGAGATATGGGAAGTATCCTGTCCTCTCTCGTGCATGCACTCGAGAACTGCGTTCGCAACGCCGCCGGAAGGGCCATGGGTGACGATGACGAACTGGAGCGTTTTGGAAGAGTCATAGACCTGTTAAAAGAGTACTGCAACAAATACAATAGTCTGAACGAGGAAGCGATAATCGATGCAGTCAACGGCAAGCGTGGCGATAAGGGCAGCGACAGCAATGTTATTGTCTATAACATCAACGGCCGGCCAATATATCCGCGTACCGAGAACCAGTGCCGTCTTGTAGAGGAGTACAAAAAGAATGACATGGTATTCGCAGTGGGACCTGCTGGAACCGGAAAGACATACACAGCCATAGCACTTGCGGTCAAAGCCTTGAAGAATCGTGAGATAAGAAAAATAATTCTCAGCCGCCCTGCGGTGGAAGCCGGTGAAAAATTAGGATTCCTGCCGGGTGACATGCGCGACAAGATTGATCCGTACCTGCAGCCATTGTACGATGCGCTTGAGGACATGATTCCAATGGCTAAGCTCAAGGAGCACATGGATAGTAATGTGATACAGATTGCTCCACTTGCATTCATGCGTGGTCGTACGCTCAACGATGCAGTAGTCATCCTTGACGAAGCACAGAACACCACCCCACAACAAATCAAGATGTTCCTCACCCGAATGGGAAACAATACAAAGATGATTATAACCGGAGACCTAACACAGATTGACCTGCCACAGAGCAACACATCGGGATTGATGCATGCGCAAAGAGTGCTGAACGGCGTTCCGGGAATAGGATTCGTGACACTGACAAAAAAGGATATTGTACGCCACAAACTTGTGACACGCATTGTTGAGGCATACGAAAAACACGAAAAGCAGACTGCTGAGAAGAAAAACAAGAACGATTGACAAAACGATTTGTCATACTGAGCGTAGCGAAGTATCTTCATCTAAAATCAAGAAGAGATTCTTCACATTTGTTCAGAATGACATACAACCAAATAAATTGACAATAACTCAAAACAATAATACAATGGCAAAAGCATTAACAAACACCGAATTCAAGTTTGAGAATCAGAAGAGTGTCTATCACGGCAAAGTACGCGATGTATATACAGTTGGCGACGACAAGTTGGTTATGGTTGCCACAGACCGCATTTCAGCATTTGATGTCGTGCTCCCCAAAGGTATTCCATTCAAGGGCCAAATGTTGAACCAGATTGCAGCAAAGTTCCTTGACGCTACAGCCGACATTGTTCCCAACTGGAAACTTGCCACACCTGACCCAATGGTTACTGTTGGTGTAATGTGTGAGGGATTCCCTGTTGAAATGATTGTACGCGGCTACCTTTGCGGTTCGGCATGGCGCGCATACAAGAGTGGCGTACGCGAAATATGCGGCGTTCAGCTCCCCGAGGGTATGAAGGAGAACCAGAAGTTCCCACAGCCAATCATCACCCCAACGACAAAGGCCGAGATTGGCGAGCACGATGCCGACATCTCTAAAGAAGAGATTCTTGCACAGGGTCTTGCAACTCCCGAGGAGTATGCATTGCTCGAGAAGTACACACTTGCTCTCTTCCAGCGCGGTACAGAGATTGCTGCCGAGCGCGGTCTTATCCTCGTTGACACAAAGTACGAGTTCGGCAAGCACAATGGCACAATTTACCTGATGGACGAGATTCACACCCCAGACAGCAGCCGTTACTTCTACTCAGAGGGCTATGAGGAGAAATTCGAGAAGGGTGAGCCTCAGAAGCAGCTATCGAAAGAGTTCGTACGCGAGTGGCTCATGGAGAACAATTTCCAGGGCAAGGAGGGACAGCAGGTTCCTGAGATGACTGACGAAATTGTAGAGAGCATCAGTAACAGATACATCGAACTCTACGAGAACATCACTGGCGAGAAGTTCGTCAAGGAGGAGTGCGAGGACATCAATGCACGCATCGAGGAGAATGTAAAAAACTATCTTGGATAAAAAAAACAGACTGAATGAGTTACAAGCACGAAAA
>JAFNWA010000335.1 GCA_017383665.1 Bacteroidaceae bacterium
AACAAGCGGAATTAAGCAAACCCAATTCCGCTTGTAAACAAATATTACTTTAAAATTTACTTAAAGACATGCTTGCCGTAATCAACACCTCTAAGTTGATAATACTTGGCTTCGCCCTGCAGACGGTTGATAAAATCATCATAATTACGCAGCTCCGCAGGAGTCCAACCGGCCTCGGCAACAGCTGCCAGGCGCGGCAGCATAAGGTACTCCACTACCGATGGCTCCACAACCCACTCTGTCCAGAAATTGGCCTGTACACCCAAGTATTTCGGTTGGAGTTCCTCGGGCACATTGTTCATTGGCTTGTAGTTATATACACGCTCAACAGTCTCGTCACCATAACCCTGCGACATTGGCTCAGTCTCAAGTTTTGACTGACGGCGGTTGATGTAGTATGGAATCTGTGGAGAAAGGATTGTATTCATTCCGCGCATTGCAGCGTCCTTTGCGGCGCCATCGGCACCAATCCATGCCATAATGGTTATATCAGCTCCAAGAGGTTCTGTATTGCCATGCAGTACCTCATTCCAGAAGACAAGTTTACGCTGCTTGTCGGCCGGTTTTTGTGCTACATGGTCAAGCAACTGCTTGTAGAAATGTATCTGCAGGTCACGATAGTTTTCAGAGCCAATCTCCTTTAGCAGCGCCTGGCAATCACTGTTATGTTCCCATTTGTATGTAGGACACTCGTCGCCACCAAGGTGTATGTAACCGAAGGGGAATAACTCTGTGAGTTCATCAATCACATCCTTTGCAAACTGCACAGCAAGCGGATTGGACACATTTATCACATCGCTCGACACACCCTGCCACAACCACACATCGTGCTTGTTCTCGGGGTCACAGGCAAGGAATTCGGGATACGACGCCACTGCAGCCTGTGAGTGTCCGGGTATATCTACCTCGGGGATAATCTCAACAAAGCGTTCCTTGGCATACTCTACAATCTCCTTTATATCTTTGTGAGTGTAGTAACCGCCATATCGTATTCCATCGGGTTTTACATCACCCCACGCACACACCTTACTGTCACGCCAAGCACCTACCTCAGTAAGTTTTGGATATTTCTTTATCTCGATGCGCCAGCCCTGGTCCTCGGTCAAATGCCAGTGGAAACGGTTCATCTTGTAGGCCGCCATCACATCGATAACCTTCTTTATCTCCTCCTTGCCATAGAAATGACGGCCTTCGTCGAGCATAAAACCACGCCATGAGAAACGCGGTTCATCTACAATAAAGACGCAGGGAATGCTCCACTCCTTAACACTCTTATCACGCACTCCCGCCATAACATTGCGCGGCATAAGCTGCTTCAGAGTCTGGAACGCATAGAAGAATCCTGCTGGTGTTGATGCTGCTATATTTATTCTTTTCGGGGTAACAGATAGCCTATAAGCCTCTTTGAGCATATATTCATCGACATACAACACAATGTGCGCATCTCCTTTCTTGGCGACTTCTTGCACATCCCAGCGAAGGAACATACCATCCTTAAGCCTATCCTTGACAAGCTTCACACCGGTTGTTTTCTTCATCTCCCTGACAAAATTGTCCACGACAGCATCAATGCCGCCATCCTTTATTTTGGGATAACAGAGTACAACCTTGCCATTGAAAGAAAACTCACCCTCTTCTATCTGCATTTCAGCAGGTTTCGGTATGATGGAAATCTCCTGCGCATTCAATGAAAACGCAAAGATACAAAGCAAAGAAAACAGTAGTTTTTTCATATATATAAATCAATGATTTTCATTAAACTTAGATAATCTTTCTTCAAGTAATATATAATGATGAGGTTTAATGTTTGACGAACATGCTCTAATGCCTTTTCGCACACCTCCAGTCGTGGCAAGGTCGATACCGCTGACACCATAATAGAGCAACTCCTTAAGCAACTCTCCCCCATCCATATCCTTGTATCCTATTGTAAAGAAGAAGCCATCGCTTACAGGCTCGTCAACATCTTTGTCATAGACAATATTGAACCCATTACGCAACAGAATATCCTTTATGCGTGAAGTACGCTCCGCATACTCCTTTATATCGCCCACAAAGTCATATCCGCCGTCACTGGCAGCCTTGAACATCGCAGCAAGCGCACACTGTGCCGAATGTGACACACCCGACGAGAATGAATAGAGGAAGATATATGCAAATGCGGCACCAAAGCGCGCAATGCCATATCGTTGTTTCAGTGTATCATATGCACGGTTATACAAGGCATCTGAGATACATGCAACAGCAATCCTCTGCCCTGCATAGCTAAATATCTTGGAGGCGCTAATCAGCAGAATATAGTTGTCGGTATATTTTGACACGCTCGGTTGGAATGGAGGTTCAAACGGACGGCTCATGTCGCGACGAAAATCCATCGTCATGTATGCCAAATCCTCAATCACCACCACATCGTGCTTTGTTGCAAGGCGGCCTATTATTTCAAGCTCCTCATCCTTCAGGCACATCCATGTAGGGTTATTGGGCGATGAATAGAGCACTGCACAGATATTTCCTTGTGCAAGATAACTTTCTAGTTTTTCTTCAAGTTTATCGCCACGGTATTCTGCAATATCAAACGATGCAATCTTTACGCCAATCACCTGAGCTTGCATCTTCTGCACGGGAAATCCCGGATCAATGTATAGCACCGTGTCGCGTTTGGAATCAAGCTGTGAAGCAAGCATCAACGATGCAAAAGATGCCTGCATTGAACCTACAGTAGGAATGCAACCACTTGGATTTATATCAGTGTTTATAAATGCCTTAACAAAGCGAGATGCCTCGTTCTTCAACTCTGGAATACCATCAATTATAGGATAGACCGACGCAACCCCTCGCTGCAGAGCCTCACACTCTGCACGCACACCAACCTCGGCCGGGGGCAACCCAGGAATACCCATTTCAAAATGGATAAACTCCGTTCCTGTGCGCGCCTCGGCAGCACGCACCACAGCACCAATCTGACGGATTGATGCCGAGCGGATATCATCTATCTCAAGTTCCTTTACAATAGAGTCAATTATGTCAGGAGATACTACACACATATAAAAATAAAATTTGTCCTTTAAAAGATTTCTCCTCGCTTCGCCTCGTCGAAATGACAGGCGCCTCATTGGTCAAAAACAATTGTTGTGGCAGGGAGTTTAGTAACCCTAAATGAGCTGCCGCCACAATAAGCATAACACTGCCAGTGAGCTTTTAATACAAACAATTCAAGATGGTATTGGATGCAGCAGGAATTCATGATGTGCAGATTCGTCATAT
>JAFNWA010000336.1 GCA_017383665.1 Bacteroidaceae bacterium
GCTGGGTTAAGCAGCAGGGTGGTGTTGTGGAGATGGAACGCCGTGCAAAGGAGCGCGCACTTGTGCTCTACGATGAGATTGACCGTAACCCGCTGTTCTGCGGAACTGCAACAGTCGATGACCGTTCATATATGAACATAGACTTTGTGATGGCACCCGGTTACGAGGAACTTGAGGAGGCATTTGCTGCATTTGCTGCCGAGCGCGGCGTGGTGGCAATAAAGGGACATCGCACTGTGGGCGGTTTCCGTGCATCGTGCTACAATGCCATGCCGCTTGAGGGCGCACAGGCGCTTGCCGCGTGCATGAAGGATTTTAAAAACAGTATCTGATATGCTTGCAGACGATATATACAAGACCATTGAGGAGCAGGGCGAGGCTATCTACACCGAGAAACGCAGCAAATTCCTTGCTTTTGCCATTCCTGTAACCACCATCGAGGAGGTTAAAGAGTGGATTGAGGTGTATCAGAAGAAGTACTACGATGCTCGTCATGTCTGCTATGCCTATCGCCTTGGCGAGCGTGGCGACCAGGAGCGCTCCAATGACAACGGTGAACCCTCGGGTACTGCCGGAAAGCCTATCCTTGGACAGATACACAGCAAGGAACTGACTAATGTGCTTGTAATTGTCGTGCGTTATTTCGGTGGAGTAAAACTTGGTACAAGCGGTCTCATTGTTGCCTATCGCGCAGCAGCTGCCGAGGCCCTGGAGGCTGTTCCTCATATTGAAAAGACAATCAACGGCGAGATTGTGCTCCGTTTCTCATATCCTTTGTTGAACGATGTGCTGCGCATTGTAAAGGAAGAAGAACCCAAGGTGGTGGAGCAGGTTTTCGACAACGACTGCATGGTGCGCTTGTCGATGAGGCTCTCGCGCCTGCCGCGTCTGATTGAGCGCTATGAGAAGCTGGTGATTGCGAGCAAGAATGATTTGAAAATAGAAAAAATATAGGAAGCGACTAAAAAGCAAATCTCTGCGTTACGCTTGCCTTCAAAATCCTCATTTACGCTCAGTAAATTAACCCACAGATGTAGCTTTTCCTCCTCGCTACTCGGCATAGAATGCAAGCACTCTCTGCTCTCGCATGCAGCGTCGGTTGCGGTTTTGAAGCCTTCGCAAGCCTTGACCTTTGCCTTTTATTCACTCCCTGTTGGTAATAGTGGAAAAATATAACTTGTTATAGAATCGTAGGGGCAGACCGGTGTGTCTGCCCGGAATGCAACAATATATTTCAAAATGCGCCCCCAACAAGACTTCTTCGACATACTGCAAGCCGTCACCGTTGACTGCAAGGACAACGGCGAGTGCTTTACCGTGACCGACAGGGTTGCGGTGGTTGAACGCATGCTCGAAAAAACGGACTACAAACTCATTTCCCGCCAACCGCTTGCGCTGCTCTATGCCAAGCGCCCGTTGTGCGAGGGCGACAGGCTGCTGCTCATATCTTCGCACATCGATTGCGTCTATAGCCGCTGTTTCTGCGCCGACGAGGGCGACTGTCTGCGCGGAACATTCGACAACAGCTTCACCAATGCCGCCGTGTTATGGGCAATGATTAACAATTCTTTGCCCGACAATGTTGTGGTTGCATTTACAGGCAATGAGGAGAGTGACTCACAGGGCGCAGTTCAAACGATTGTTGCAATGGGGCAAATGGGTTGCGAGGTTGCCGCGACACTTGTACTTGATGTCACCAACGAGGGGTGGGAGAGCGGTGCATCCTTTACCTTGGAGAATGATCTGGGTATCGACATTCTCACGGGTTATAACATAATCTCCTCGCTCGAAAAATACGACGGGCGCTTCGCTTTCAAACACAATGCTTTGCCCGATGAATCCTGGGACTATGCCGACTATGGCATCCCCTCTCTTACGCTCTGTGTGCCCGTGGGCGGCGAACTGCATGGCGATGCAGGTGTTATGCTGCGCAAGGAGTCGGCAC
>JAFNWA010000043.1 GCA_017383665.1 Bacteroidaceae bacterium
ATGATGAAAATAAAGCATTTATTTCTGCTCGTGCTTTTCTGCTTTGCAAGCAGTAGCGTATTTGCACAAAAAGGTGCGAGAATTTCGGGTACGATTACAAGTGATGCCGAAGGTCCACTGATTATGGTGAATGTTACCGAGCGCGACCAGAGTAATCGTATTATAGAGGCTTGTGTAACCGACTTTGAGGGTAACTTCTCAATGGTTGTAAAGAATACAAGCAATGTCCTTGAGATTTCATATGTGGGTTACAAGACACAACGCATTGAGATTGGCAACCGCACAGTGTTCAACATCAAGATGGAAGAGGATAATATGCTCGATGAGGTGCAGATTGTTGCTGAGCAGCGTACTCGCACCGGAGGTCTCGACATTCTTGAGCGTGAAATGACCCATGCTACACAGAAGATTAGCATGGAGGAGATGGACGGTCTGTCATTTGCCTCTGTTGACGAGGCTTTGCAGGGACAGATTGCCGGTCTTGATGTCGTGTTCAACTCCGGTGATGTCGGTGCCGGTACACAGATGCGCCTCCGTGGTAACTCTACATTGGGTGGCGATATTGATGCTGCACCACTTATCGTTGTGGACGACAATATCTTTGAGTGTAATACAGATGGTGTTGACTGGGAGAATGCTACCGAAGAGAAATTCTCGGAACTCCTCATGGTCAATACAGAGGATATTGCCGAAATTGAGGTGTTGAAAGATGCTGCTTCCTGTGCTGTTTGGGGTACCCGTGGTGCAAACGGTGTCATCAAGATTAAGACAAAGCGCGGTAGGCGTGGTCCTGCCCGTGTAAACTTTACATACAAGTTTAAGGATAAATGGACAGCAGAAGCCTACAACTTGCTCAATGGTGACGACTATTCAATGCTCATCAAGCAGGCTCTCTTTAATAAAAACCAGGCTGGCGTAAAAATTCCGGAACTTGACTACGACCAGACCTTCCCCGAGTACCAGAACTATAACAATAATACCGATTGGGTTGATGCCGTTTCAAAGCACGGTTATAGAAATGAGTATAACCTCAATATAAATGGTGGTGGTGAGAAAGCTACATTCCGTATCTCCGGTGGTTATTCTAATGAGACATATCAGGTGATTGGTCAGGAGGCAAACTCATTCACCTCCCGTTTGGCTCTTGATTACTATGTGTCTGCCCGCATCAAGGTTATTGCCGATTTTGCGTTCTCATACACAAAGCACAGACGCAACTCCATGGATCTTCTTTATCAGTCTTTGCTCATGATGCCGAATATGAGTATCTATGCACAGGATTCACTCGGTAATAATACAGGCGACTACTATTCTATGCTCAAGTACTTGTCCCCTAATGATTTGCAGAGTGCAATGTTGAGCAAGAAAAACCCGGTAGCAGTGGGTGATTTGGCACAGTGCTACAGTGAGAACTTCAGTATCAATCCACAGATTACCTTTGAGTACAATCTGCTTGGCCTTGAGGATAACGAGACACAGCTGAAGTACCGTGGTATGGTAAACCTGAATGCTTCAACATATTCGGGTAGTGTATATACGCCATCTTCTCTCTCTAAAGAGGTTTGGACTGATGATGAGAAGAACCTCTCCGAGGCAAGTGAAAGCAAGGGCCTTGGTTTTACAACCCGTCACCAGTTCATATTTACTCCATATTTGGGCAATAGTGACCATTACATGACAATGAATGCCCAATTTGAGTTACAAACTGGCACAAGCAACTCTCAGAACTCAACAGCTATAGGTCTTCCTACCGGTAATATAAGCAGTTCTACAATCGGTGCAAAATTGCGTAGTGTGGGAACAGGTAAGTCCGAGAGTCGCAATATCAGTTTTGTTTACGATGTCCACTATTCATACAAGTCAAAGTACTCTATGCGTTTTGCACTCCGTGGCGAGGGTAACACCGCGATGGGTGATGATAGAAAATGGGCCGCATTCCCATCAATTTCGGCGCGTTGGAACATCATTGATGAGTCTTGGATGGATTGGTCAAAACCATATTTGAGTATGCTTTCGTTGCGTCCCGGTTTTGGTATGGACGGTCATGCTCCAGGTGGTAACTACACATTCAATAGCTACTCTCCCTATGGTTACAGTTATATGGGTATAGCCGGTTTCGTGATGGATGGAATCCGTTTGACCGACCTTCGTCGTTCAGACAAGCGTGAGTGGAACATTGGTGTTGATTTCGGATTCTTCAGTGGCTTGATTACCGGTGCTTTCAACTACTATGATGGTACAACATATGATCAGCTTATCTCACCCTATTATTTGCCTTCGACAACCGGTTATTCCCGTCTTGAACACAAGAACTCGGGTACTGTAAGGAACTATGGTTGGGAGCTTAACATGAATCTGAACAATGTGAAGTTGGCCAAGGATTTCTCAATGTCAATGTACTTTAATATAGGTAACAACTTCAATGAGATTCTTGAACTTGAAGATGCCTATCTTGAGGACAGAAATGGAACATATAAAGATACACAAAATACAAAAAATCATACTCGTATTAAGATAGGTAACCCAAGTGGTGCTATCTATGGTTTCCGTTACAAGGGTGTTTACCGTTACAGCTACAAGAATTGGGAGAAGGCTCTTGCCGAGGAAGAGGCCGGACGCAATGGCTCATGTCCCATTGTGCGCGATGCTAATGGAAATGTGGTCTATGAGGCAAACGGTAAACCTAAAAAACTGAAACTCTTCTATAACCGTGAAACCGATGAGTCATATGGTAAATATGAATTCAGAGGCGGTGATGCCATATATGAGGATGTCAACCACGATGGTACAATCAACCAATTGGATATTGTTTATTTGGGAAATTCAAACCCTGCAGCTCAAGGTGGTTTTGGTTTGACATTCCGTTACAAGAATTTCTCTCTCAGAACATCGTTTGCTTATCGTTGGGGTGTTGATGTCGTGAACAGTGCCCGTATGGAGTTGGAGAAGATGTCTTCATTTGAAAATCAAAGTACATCTGTCAACTGGCGTTGGCGCAAGGAGGGTGATATCACAGAGATACCTCGTGCAGTAAATGGTGCTTCATCAGCGTTCAACTATTTGGGTAGCGACCGCTATGTCGAGGATGCCTCTTATGTGCGTCTTTCGTATGTACAGTTGTCATACTCGTTTGAACCCTCTTTGTTGAAGAAGATTGGTTTGAAGAGCCTTAATCTTTATGCTTCGGCCGACAATGTTTACTGTTGGACAAAATATACAGGTCTTGAACCTGAGGTAGCAAGCGCTGGCGATGGTATCGCATATGACAACACAAAGACCCCACGTCCGGCTTCATATACAATTACATTGTCTCTTGGTTTCTAAAAAGTTTATGAATATGAAAATGGTATCTATAATATATAAGAGAACGGTGCTCGCTACTTTTTTGGTCTTGAGCACATTGATGAGTTCATGTACTGATTACTTGACCATCATACCTGCAGACAAGGTCGTTGAGGAGAACTTTTGGATAACAAAGGATCAGGTTAACGGTATGCTTGCAACCAGCTATTTGAAATTGCTCAGCAAGGATGCTGTTGAAAGGGCAATTGTTTGGGGTGAGATGCGCTCTGATAATATGACATATCACCCAACATATAACAGTGATATCAAGAACATTGTTGAGGCGAACATTACCGACGAGAACTCTTTTTCTCGTTGGGGCATCTTCTATGAGGCCATCAACTATGCGAACTTGGTGCTTGAGAGTGCAGATAAGGCGGTGGAGCACGACCCCGACTTCACGCCAAGCGATTTGAAGATTGTAAAGGGTGAGATGTATGCAATGCGTGCTCTTTGTCACTTCTATCTTGTGCGCGCATTCCGCGATATTCCTTTGGCTTTGCATTCGGCAAAGAACGATTCCGAAATTCCGGAATATGTTCAGGTTCATCCACTTGAGGCTTTGGATAAAATTATGGAAGATTTGGACCGTGCCGAGAGTATGGTTATGAAATCGGGTACATATTCTACTGCGGCACAGAACTGTGGCCGTATAACACGCAATGCCGTTTTGGCAATTAAAGCAGATGTGAAC
>JAFNWA010000044.1 GCA_017383665.1 Bacteroidaceae bacterium
TGCGGATGTCGTAATGACACCACAGCGACATATCTCTTTTGGTCAAGGCGTGGATGTTGAGACAGCCATAAGCGGTGCTAAATATGGTTTCATACATGGTGCCTTGCAGGAGACATTCACTCCGGGCAACAATGATGCACAACGGAAGACACGACGCATTGACCGTCTTGTTGCAAACCGCTGGTTCGGATTCCCAATGTTCCTTTTTGTGATGTGGGTCATGTTCAGCTCGGTATTCATGCTGGGCGCCTACCCGCAGGAGTGGATTGAAAGCCTTTTTGGGTGGATTGGCGAGAATGTTGCGTCAATGATGCCACAAGGTGCCGTGCAAGACCTTGTGGTGAACGGTATCATAAGTGGCATTGGCAGCGTGGCGGTGTTCATTCCGCAGATTCTGATACTGTATCTGTTTATTTCACTGATGGAGGATTCGGGCTACATGGCGCGTGCGGCATTCATCATGGACAAGTTGATGCACAAGATGGGACTGCATGGAAAATCGTTCATTCCCATGGTTATGGGATTCGGCTGCAATGTTCCGGCAATTATGGCTACACGCACCATTGAGAGCCGCAGCAGCCGCATCATAACAGTGCTGATTACACCCTTCATGTCGTGCAGTGCACGCCTACCGGTGCTGGTGTTGTTCACGGGTGCATTCTTCCCCAAGCATGCAGGGCTTGTGCTCATGTTGCTTTATCTGCTTGGCATTGTGGTTGCAATCATTACGGCACGCCTGTTGCGCCTTGCGAAGTACCACAAGGACGAGACTCCTTTTGTCATGGAGTTGCCACCATATCGCTGGCCAACATTGCAGGCAACGCTCAGACACATGTGGGAGAAGTGCGCGCAATACATAAAGAAGATTGGAACTGTGATTCTGCTATCGACGGTCGTAATTTGGTTCTTGAGCTACTATCCAAGACCGAATGAAGCGGAAAGCGGAAAGGTGAAAGCGGAAAGCGCAGAATGGAGTGCGGAATCAAAACAGTCAAACACGGGCCGTCTGAAGATGAGTTTGATTTTAGACGAGAATGTAAATGAAGACACGATTAAACAATTAATAAAGTTTATAGATAACAAGGAATATGTATTGGACAGCAAGTACATATCAAAAGAGCAAGTTCTACAAGAGGAAATGGAAAGTCTTGGATATGACCCATTAGAGCTTTTGGGTTATAATCCATATGAAGCAATAGTTGAACTTATTGTAAAAGACACAAAGGAGATATATGCTTACGAAGAAGATTTAAAGAAGAATAAGAACATTGCGGAAATCATATATCACAAAAATAACGACAACGAAAACATTGATGTTGCAACAGAACCTACAACCAATGACAGCCTAAGTTTTAAACAGATTGCCAAGGAGGAGACCATCAGTGGCATCAACGAGAACTCCTTCATTGCCATGTTGGGACATGCGGTAGAGCCGGTGCTTGCACCAATCGGGCAGAACTGGCGTTCAAGCGTTGCCATTATAACAAGTATCCCGGCAAAGGAACTTGTGGTAAGCACGCTGGGAGTATTATACAGTAGCGATTCGGAGGAGAGTATAAGGGGCGACCTGAAAAATTCGGGTGATTTCACTCCGCGTTCTGCTGCAGCGTTCCTTGTGTTCATTCTGTTATTCTTCCCCTGCATTGCCACAATATCGGCAATTGCACATGAGACAGGGAGCAAGAAATGGGCTCTATTCTCAATACTATACAACACGGCTGTCGCATGGGTTGCCGCATTCATTGTATATACCATTGGCGGTCTATTATAAGAAACATATAACAACAAACAAATATGAACCAAACTACTACAATATACAGCCGCAGAATGAAGATGGCCGACCTGCTGGCAAGTGACAACGCTTTACTATCAATCCTGCAACGCTTGGATATAAGGCTAGGCTTCGGCGAGGCGACCGTTGACGAGGTATGCTCGCGCTACGGTATCTCGACCGACCTGTTCCTCATTATCTGCAACATCTACTCGTTCAACGACTATTGTCCACTGGTTGACAGCCTCACCGGTAAGGACATAAAGAGCATTACCACATACCTGAGCGCATCGCATCGTTACTACACCGGTATCTGCTTCCCCGCACTACACAACAATATCCACAGAATGGTAAAGGAACTGGATGATGTGAGCCGCCGACTGATAGACAAATTCTATGACGATTATGACAACGAGGTAAACAACCACTTCAAATATGAAGAGGAGGTTGTGTTTCCTTACATTGAGCAGCTTCTGAGCGACTGCAACTGTGGCAAGCAGGAGTATAACATTGCCTACTTCGAGCATAACCACAGCAATATAAACGAGAAACTCAATGACTTGAGCAACATAATCACAAAGTACATCAGCGAGGAGTACTCGTCGCAACTGCGTTTTGAGATTCTCAATGAGATACACAATATTGGCAATGACCTTGCCA
>JAFNWA010000002.1 GCA_017383665.1 Bacteroidaceae bacterium
CTCCTCGTGAAGATTATCGGGGTAACCGCCTGCGAACTCCATGCAACCAAGGTCATTGGTGTGCATATAGCTGAAGTCGCTGTAGATGTGTTCCCTGTAACGGTAGTACTCCTCGGGAGTCATTACCTTTCCAACGCGAGAGTTCACATAGTCATAGTTTACATCTTTCCACACAATGGGCACCGAGTTCATTGCCACGATTCTGAGGAAACTGTTGTCTTCATCACCGTATGGTTTGGGGATACAGAACTTAATCTCGACATCGCCCTGCTGAACGAAGCCCTTTGTAAGTCCATAACTTGCCGTACCGAGTCCGCCCGAAATATGAGGGGGGAACTCCCAACCGAACATTAATACTTTCATATCTATTATCCCTCCATTTTAGATTCGTACTGTTTTAGTATCTGGCTTGTTCTGAGGATAGCCGCAACATTCATTGCAAATGCCACTGCACCACGCCCCTTGAAAGGCGGATTGCCGTCGAACACCTCCGGGATTGAACCGATACAGTGCTGGACAATCTCATCCTCATAACCAACCATCTGACGCTGAACGAATGAAACACCGCTCATCTTGTATATCTTGAGGTAAGCCTCGTAGTAGAAGCCACCGAGCCAAGGCCATGCTGTACCCTGGTGGTATGCATAGTCGCGCTGAATCTGTGGACCTACATAGTTAGGATTGTAACCTACACTCTTTGGAGAGAGCGAACGCAGACCACGGGGTGTCAAGAGTTCCTTTGTCACTGTATCGAGTACCTTTTTCTTCTGCTTTGAATCGAGCGGAGAGTAGTCGAGTGCCACTGCGAATATCATGTTCGGACGAACACTCCAATCAACATAGTCACCATCGACATAGTCATAGAGATAACCATACTCATTGAGGAACACCTCGGTAAATGCCTTTCCTGTGAGAGCAATGAGGCGGACAAGCGAGTTCTGCACTTCTGCATTGTTCATGAGCACCGCCATCTCCTCAATGAATTTGAGGGCATTGTACCACAAAGCATTTATTTCAACTACATAGCCGGTACGCTGAACAACAGGACGGCCATTTGCTGTAGAGTTCATCCAAGTTACTGCCTTGTCACGACCGTTGGTTGCAAGCAATCCATTCTGAGCAACACGCAGGTTGCTATGTTTGTTGTTGCGTACATGGTCATAGATGCGCATGAGCAAATCGCCATACTTGTCGCGACAAGCCTCAAGACTACACTCCTTGGCATACTGTTGCAAAGCCCAGACACACCACAAGAGTACATCCGGATGCTCCATCTCATATATCTTGCAATCGCTAACCTTGCCGTTGATAAAGTCATTTACAGCAATAGATGCTGTCTTCATCACTCTCTCGAACTCATCAACATGTCCTTGTGACAATGTAAGACCGGGAAGAGAAACAAAAAGGTCACGCGCACGGCACTTGAACCATGGATAACCGGCAAGGATATAAGTGTGCTCACCCTGTACATTGAAGAACTGGTTTCCGGCACACTGCATACAGTGCATGAAGTTGTCGCGTGGGTCACGGATAGCCTCTTCATGCTCAAAAGCAGCCTTCATTGTACGCGATGTCATTGGAGCCACACCACCCGAGAATACAATGCTCTCGCCAGCCTTCATCTTGACCTCGAAGTAACCTGGAACATAAAGGTCCTCGTTAAAGTCGTAACCACGCTCAAGTTCCTTCACATACTCAATGCCACGATACCAGTCGGGCTGATAAATAAACTCGTTTTTCTTGTTGAGCTGCATGTAGAGGTTCGGATAATCGGCATACATTTTCATGCTTATACCGTTCTCAACCTC
>JAFNWA010000045.1 GCA_017383665.1 Bacteroidaceae bacterium
GAATATAGAACAGCAAATTTGAACAAACAATTATAAAAAATGAACATCGAAATTACATTAGCACAAAGTGTTACAGAAGCAGTCAAAGCCCTATATGGAGCCGATTTTGACACAACAAAGATACAGTTGCAAAAGACACGCAAGGAGTTTGAGGGAGACTTTACCCTTGTCGTTTTTCCATTTCTTGCAATCTCAAAAAAACGACCCGAAGAGACAGCACAGGAGATTGGCGAATACCTGAAAAACAGCCTGCCGATAATCAGTTCTTTCAATGTTGTAAAGGGTTTCTTGAACCTTGTCATTGCGCCAAGCTACTGGGTTGAGTTGTTGAAACACATCGACGCCACCGACAAATGGGGTACAACACCGGTAACAGAGGATTCACCATTGGTAATGGTTGAGTACTCATCACCAAACACCAACAAGCCGCTACACTTGGGACACATTCGCAACAATTTGCTCGGATATGCTCTCTCTAACATCATTGCAGCCAACGGCAACAAGGTGGTTAAGACCAACATCGTGAACGACCGTGGTATCCACATCTGCAAATCCATGCTTGCATGGCAGAAGTGGGGCAACGGCGAAACCCCTGCAAGCAGCGGCAAGAAGGGCGACCACCTCATCGGCGACTACTATGTAGCCTTTGACAAGCACTACAAGGCAGAACTTTCTGAACTCATTGAGAAAGGCATGAGCAAAGAGGAGGCAGAGGCAGCATCGCCACTGATGGCCGAGGCACGCGAGATGCTTGTAAAATGGGAGGCCGGCGACAAGGAGGTACGCGCACTCTGGGAGCAGATGAACGGTTGGGTTTATGAAGGCTTTGACGAGACATACAAACGCCTTGGTGTTGATTTTGACAAGATATACTACGAGAGTGACACATATCTCGTAGGTAAAGAGACTGTCCTTGGTGGACTTGACAAGGGCATCTTCTACCGCCGCCCGGATGAATCGGTTTGGGCAGACCTCACAGGCGACGGCCTCGACGAAAAGCTCTTGCTTCGCAGCGACGGCACATCGGTATATATGACACAGGATATCGGTACTGCACAGTTGCGTTTCCGCGACTACCCAATCGACAAGATGGTCTATGTCGTGGGTAACGAGCAGAACTACCACTTCCAGGTACTCTCTCTGTTGCTCGACAAACTTGGTTTCTCATGGGGCAAAGGCCTTGTACACTTCTCATACGGAATGGTGGAACTCCCTGAGGGCAAGATGAAGAGCCGCGAGGGTACAGTTGTAGATGCAGATGATCTGATGGATGAGATGATAAATACTGCACGAGAGACATCGGAAGAACTTGGTGGCAAGCTCAATGACCTGTCTGCCGAAGAGAAGGCCGAAATCAACCGCATCATCGGTTTGGGTGCATTGAAATACTTCATGCTGAAGGTAGATGCACGCCGCAACATGCTCTTCAACCCCAAGGAGTCTATCGACTTCAACGGCAACACCGGTCCATTCATCCAATATACATATGCCCGCACCCGTTCAATCGGCCGCAAGGCTGCCGAGGCTGGTACAAAGACCGAATTCACAACACCTGAGAGCATCAGCGAGAAAGAGTGCAACATCATCAGAATGCTCAACGAGTTCCCTGCTGTTGTACGCCAGGCCGGCACAGACTACTCACCATCGGGCATTGCCAACTATGCATACGAACTTGCAAGGGAGTATAACCAATTCTACCATGACTTCACCATTCTGCGTGAGGAGAATGAGGAGACAAAGGCATTCCGTCTGTTGCTCACCGACAATGTCGGCAAGGTCATCAAGACAGCGATGAACCTTCTTGGCATTGAAGTGCCCGAAAGAATGTAATAAACATTTTCCCGGTGCAACAATGAAGAAACAGCGCTTTTATGTAGTGTGGAACGGCTTGACACCTGGCATTTACACATCATGGGATGAGTGTAAGATGCAGATAGAAGGTGTCAAGCAGGCACTGTACAAGGCGTTTGACACGCTTGCCGAAGCAGAACGGGCATATGCATCATCACCAGGAGAGTATATTGGGCATGGCACAAAAGGTGAAAACAAAAAAACAGTAGCAACACTGCCTGCCTGCATAATACAGAATGCCTTGGCTGTTGATGCCGCATGCAGCGGTAACCCCGGGATGATGGAGTATCGTGGTGTCTATGTGGGTACAGGAGAGGAACTTTTCCACTTTGGTCCCATATTCGGGACAAACAACATTGGAGAGTTCCTTGCCATTGTACATGGACTCGCTTTTCTCAAACAGAGGAATATTGACTTGCCGATATACTCGGACAGTCACAATGCCCTACTGTGGGTAAAAGGCAAGAAATGCAAGACAAAACTACCGCGTGATGCCAAGAGCGAACAACTTTTCGGGTATATTGACCGCGCTGAAAAATGGCTTAAAGAAAACTGTTACACGACACATCTCATAAAATGGGAAACCGGAGACTGGGGCGAGATACCAGCCGATTTCGGTAGAAAATGACAAAAAGAAGATGAAAATCAGAGATTATTTCAAGCATATAAAAGAGTGGACACTCCGCGACCGTCTGGGACGCGGAATGCTCTTCCTGTTAAAATATTATTTCGCTTTCATACTTCTTTCAGCCATATACAAAATACTTTTCTTGACATTCAATCACGGAGATGAAAGTTTTTCTTTCGTTGACTATGCAGACATTGTCACAAATGGCATCAAGCATGATTTTGCCATTGCCGGTTACTTCACAGCAATACCGACATTGCTGACACTGGTCAAGTTTTACAAACATCTTCCGTTGCGCATTTTCTACAAATGCTACAACACTGTCATTGCTCTTGCTGCGTCATTGGCTTTTGTTGCAGACATGACCTTGTATCCTTATTGGAAACACAAACTGGATGCAGCAGATGTGATAATATACATTGATTCACCGGCAAATGCCATTGCAAGCGTAACCGTTACGCACCTGATTACCCTTGCCATAGTTTTGGCAGTACTTACATTTGCAATATACAAGTTGCTCTCATATATATGCAAGGGGGAGATGAGGGGCGTAAGAGTGCCAAGTAAAAAGTCTGTCGTTCATAGAACAACCGGCAGCCTTACATACATCATCGTCTGTGGGCTTTTGTTCCTTGGCATAAGGGGTGGCGTTACAGAGTCCACAAACAACATAGGTACAGTGTATTATACAAACCATGAGACACTCAACCATGCCTCTGTAAACCCCATCTTCAGTTTTCTGCACACGCTTGCAAACCTTGAAGATTTCAGGAAGGAGTATAGTTTCTACGACGAAGAGGAACTCAATATCCTTACTCGCGAACTGTACTCACAGGACATACAGCTTTCTGACACCCTGCTGAAGAACAACCGTCCGAACATTGTAACCATAATACTCGAAGGAATGGGCGGAATATTAGTTGAAGATCTGGGAGGAATAAAAGGAGTAACTCCCAACATTGACAGGCTGAGCGAAGATGGAGTTTTGTTTACCCAATGCTATGCAAACAGTTTCCGTACAGATAGAGGAGTGCTGTGCACACTAAGCGGATTTCCCTCATTCCCGAAGACATCTGTGATGAAGGATGCGAACAAATGTTCAAAATTACCTTCACTTGCAAACTCTTTGAAGAGAATCGGGTATTCAAACACATTCCTTTATGGAGGAGACATCAACTTCACAAACATGAAGGGCTACCTCTACTCTTCGGGATATGAAAAGCTTATTTCAGACCAGGATTTCACAAGAGAGGAGTTATCGACACACCGTTGGGGAGCCGGCGACGACATAACCTTCAACAAACTCTATGAAATAATCATGAACCAAGGAAGCAACCCCTGGCATATAACATATCTCACATTGAGCAGCCATGAACCGTGGGAGGTACCATATAACCGCATAAGCAATGACGAGGTCGCAAATTCATTCGCTTTTACCGATGAAATGCTGGGGCGCTTTGTTGAGAAGTTAAAGGCGACCGACAAATGGGACAACACTCTCATAATCTGCATTGCCGACCACACGGTTACAGGATATACCAAAGGCCAGACTGAGAGGAGCCGGAATCAGATACTGTTCATGATGCTTGGCGGTGCAATAAAAGAGCCTAAGAGAATTGACCGTATATGTAATCAGACGGACTTTGTTGCAACCATTCTCGCACAGATGCAGCTACCTGTTGAAGAGTTCAGGTTCAGCCGGAATATTTTCTCTCCAAAGTACACCTATCCGTTTGCGTATCACTCTTACAACAACGGCATATCACTGATCGATTCAACCGGATACAGTGTATATGACCTTGACGGAAAGAGAGAAATGACCGCACCGACAGAAGGCAGCGAAGAGAGGATTGGAACGGCAAAAGCCATACTGCAAAGCACATATAATCACTATTTCAGCCTTTAATGACAAACACACTCACTTAACGGAATAAAGAAGAACAACTATAATTATGACAGCTATCGAATTACTAAAAAAGATCAAGAAAAGCATCGCGAACGGATATAGACATTGCAGAGAAATCTATGAGAACAGCTATATCAGCAAAAAAATGAAAAACAGGAACCTGTTCCGCGCCATTCTGCAGAACATCCTGTTGTCATATATCACACTTCTGCTATGCCAGTTTATCTTTTTGCTGATCAACCATGAAGAATTCTCCGGTGTACTGGAAAAAGAGGAGTGGTGGATGCTGATAAAAGGCAACATTGCATTTGCCACACCGGCAGTATGTTACCTAAACTCCCTTTATGTACTATTGC
>JAFNWA010000003.1 GCA_017383665.1 Bacteroidaceae bacterium
CCATTGCTATAATTCGCAATAGTTCGATATTAGAGTTTCTCGTTTTTTGCATAGTTATATATGTATAATTTTGATTTTAATAACTCCTTGAACTCCTCACAGCGGGCTGCCCATGTGAACTGTGCACCGGCATTTTTTGCCTTTTCACCGATTGATTTTCGCTCGTCGGCATTTGTCATCCGCTCCATTGCAGCTGCAAGGTTGTCGATAACCTCCTCGCGCCCGGTGCGTGGAATGACAATGGCATATTCGTTCGAGAAGTAGCGTGTGTAGCCCGTTGTGTCAAGGCAGATGAGCGGCTTGCCCATTGCCATAGAATCGAACGATACCGTTACTGCACCCTCTTTCAGCGATGCATTCACCACAACATCACTTGCTGCGAGCAGGCGGTAATACTCATCCATAGCCACCTTGCCTGTGAATGTAACCTGCTCTTGCAAACCAAGTTTGTTGATAATGCCTTTTAAGCGTTCTTTGTCCGCACCCTTGCCCACAATGGTAAGGTGTATCTTCTTGTGTGTCTTAGCAACGCGTGCAAAACTCTCGATTACAAGGTCAAAACCACGCCATGCATCAAGGCGGCCAACGGTAATGAACTCAACTCTATCGCTGTTATTGCCGCTTGCGGTTGTCACTTTGGGCTGTTGCTCAACGGCAACATCGGTGAACAACACGGCTTTGGCGCGGTGTCTTGCAGGTATAAGGTCGCGTGTAATCTCGGTCTTGCACAGTATCAGGTCGGCGCAGCGGCAACGCTTCTTGAATCCGAAATTCAAAGGCAATGCTTTCACAGCCATGCGGCGCACCCACTCAATCAAGCGGCTCTTGCGTGCATATTGGCTGCTATATTCGGCAGGGATTGTCTCAAGGCCACCAACGGGTCCCCAAACGAAAAATTGTTTTTGGCCGTATGAACTCACCTTCCACAGCACATTGCCGTATGTCAGGTGGTGGAACACCTTTATGTCGTTCTTGCGCATGGTGCGTTTTACGATGCGGTTGGTACATAACTGCCAAATATTATAGTATGTGCGCACGCCACGCATTCCCTTTTTCCAGAACCTTGCCCACTTTGGCAGGTCGAAGTAAAGGAAATGTATGCCGCTGAATTCGTGGTGCAGTGCAATCCATGGCTCAATGGTGCCGCGGTTGCTCTCACGCGTGAGCACCCACAACTCAAAGTGCTTCGACATCTCAAGCACCCAGTGCCAGCCCACGCCAATCTCGCTGCCAAGCCCCGGCTCGCAGGCATACGCAGATACGAATATTTTTGTCTTTTCAGTTGACATTCTTTACTGTTTTTTGCGGTAGTTTAATCAAGTCCTTCTGTGCAATGAACCACGGAATCAGTTTCTTGCATACAGGGATGCACAGTGCCGACAGCAACAGCGTAATTATTGCAATGCTCCATTTGTCGCTCAAGAGTTCAATGCCGGTCTTGGGCAAAAGCACCATTAGTGGACGATATATCATATGGTGAACACACAGCAATACAATCGAATAACGACCGCAGTATGATATAAAAGGGATATGTCTGATTGTTTTGCAGAGGAAAAGCACTGCAAGAACCGATGTAATACTTATAAAGTAGGTGCTCCAACCCTCCAGACCATTATAGTGGAAAGACAAACGGTATTCTGTTGTTCTTGTCAATAAATAGGCTACGCCCCAAAATAGTATTGCAAATACAATGTTATAGCGGTCCATTTTGTTTGGGTATAGTATTTCGCTTTTTTTCAGGTAGTATCCAAAAGCAAAGAATGGCAACGCTGTCAGTGCTACATCAATGAACATTGGAACGAAAATGCCTTTTTCTCCCAAGAGCCAACCAATGAAACCAAGCAGTGCGACCAACGATATGCGTGCGGAATCCTTCTTTACATTCAGCGTTATCTGGCAGAATATTATATTGCACCAGAACAGACATAGCAGGAACCATATTGGTCCGTTGAAGAATTGCCTGTTGTCGAATATGTCAAATAGACCTTTAGCATCTGTCACTAATAGATGTGGGGCAAAAGTCCTCAATCCGTAGAATATAGCGCAACCGACAAGGTAGAAGAACAAGAATGGTATCAGAATCTTATTCGTTTTCTTTATGAAAAAGTTATATCCTCCACCATAATCCTTGAAAAACAGTCCGGACAAAATGAAATATAGCGGCATTCTTACTATTTCAAGACCTGGTATGTAAATGGGCGCGCCGCAATGGCCAAGTACTACCAGAAGTATGCAGATACCTTTTGCAAGGTCAATGAATTCTATTCGTTTTTGTGACATATATTATTTTTTTATGTACTTTGTAATATAGAATGCAGCCAACCACTTGCAGTATTGGTAGTA
>JAFNWA010000046.1 GCA_017383665.1 Bacteroidaceae bacterium
AGCAATAAACAATCACTTTTTGCTTGCAAAAAAAGAACATTTCTCCAAGAAACATCCGCAAATATAAACAAAAAGAGGTAATAAACAGTAAGATTATATGTTTAAAATTGAAAAAATTACAAACACAGGTCGTAAAGAAACAAAATAACATCTAAAAACTGACACATAGTTACATTTGTAAAGACCAAACCCACTATTCGCCAAACAAGGAAAGCGAAAAAGGCAATGGCATTCACAAATGACAAAGTGTCAAAAAGCACCGCATTTCAGACAGTTTCCCTCGATACAGAAATAGAGTTGAAAAACAACACAAAAACCGCTGTAAACACATGTATTATTTCCTTGTTTTATTTGCCTTTTCGCACACTATATGTTATCTTTGCAAAATAATATACTAAAAATCATACAACAATGAGTGACCAAAGATACATGATGCGCGGAGTTTCTGCGTCAAAGGAGGATGTTCACAACGCAATAAAGAACATAGACAAAGGCCTCTATCCAAAAGCATTCTGCAAGATCATCCCCGACATCTTGGGCGGTGACCCCGAATATTGCAACATCATGCACGCCGACGGTGCGGGCACAAAATCATCACTTGCATATCTCTACTGGAAAGAAACCGGTGACCTTGGAGTGTGGAAAGGCATTGCACAGGATGCGCTCATCATGAATATTGACGACCTGCTCTGCGTGGGTGCGACAGACAACATTCTTGTTTCATCGACTATTGGTCGTAACAAGCTTCTTGTTCCGGGCGAAGTAATCTCGGCAATCATCAACGGAACAGACGAACTTCTCGCCGAGCTTCGCGAGATGGGTGTCGGCGTATATGCTACCGGTGGCGAGACTGCCGATGTGGGCGACCTTGTGCGCACAATTATTGTTGACAGCACAGTTACCTGCCGCATGAAGCGCAGCGATGTGATTGACAATGCAAACATTGCAGCAGGCGATGTTATTGTAGGCATGGCATCATACGGCCAGGCAACATACGAGAAGGAATACAACGGAGGCATGGGCAGCAACGGTTTGACATCTGCACGCCACGATGTGTTCAACAAATACCTTGCCGAGAAATACCCCGAAAGTTATGACAAGGGAGTTCCTGCCGAGCTCATATATTCAGGTGGTCTGAAGCTCACCGACGAGGTAGAGGGTTCACCGCTAGATGCCGGCAAGCTCGTTCTGTCACCAACAAGAACATACGCGCCAATCGTAAAGAAGATGCTCGACGCCCTGCGTCCCGAAATCCACGGTATGGTCCACTGCTCGGGCGGTGCACAGACAAAGGTAATGCACTTTGTAGAGAACAAGAGAGTAATCAAGGACAACCTGTTCCCCATTCCACCTCTCTTCAAGGCTATCAAAGAGCAGAGCGGAACAGACTGGGCAGAGATGTACAAAGTATTCAACATGGGTCACAGACTCGAGGTTTATGTCAAGCCCGAACATGCCGAGGAGGTTATTGCAATAAGCAAGAGCTTTGGCGTTGATGCACAGATTATTGGTCGTGTGGAGGATTGCGACCACAATGAACTGATTATCGAGAGCCCTTACGGGACATTCAAATATTGATTCTATGCCTTGCGCCCTTGGGGTGCAGGGCATATATTATGATTGACAATGGAGAACAATTCACTGCTGAGTAAACTTAACGACCTTGAAGCGAGGTTTCAGGAGGTATCGACGCTGATAACAGACCCGGCTGTCGTTGCCGACATGAAGCGTTATGTAAGGCTCAACAAGGAATATCGCGAATTGGAGCAGATACTTGATGCACGCAAGCGTTACATAAACCTGCTCACCACCCTCTCCGAGGCAAAGGACCTGCTGGCAAATGAGAGCGACTCCGAGTTGCGCGAAATGGCACGCGAGGAGATTGACAACTGCGAGAAAGAGATACCGGCAACCGAGGAAGAGATAAAGCTGCTGCTCATCCCGGCCGACCCACAGGATGACAAGAACGCGATTCTTGAAATCCGAGGCGGTACAGGCGGTGACGAGGCTGCAATCTTTGCAGGCGACCTTTTCCGCATGTATTCCAAATATTGCGAAAGCAAGGGTTGGAAGCTTGAGGTATCCAGTTGCAGCGAAGGAACATCGGGTGGTTACAAAGAGATTATATGCACCGTTACCGGCGAGAAAGTCTATGGTACATTGAAATATGAATCAGGGGTACACCGCGTGCAGCGAGTACCGGCAACAGAGACCCAAGGCCGTGTGCACACTTCGGCAGCATCAGTGGCTGTATTGCCCGAGGCCGAGGCTTTCGATGTTGAAATAACGGAGAGCGCCATTAAATGGGATACCTTCCGTTCAAGTGGTGCCGGTGGACAGAATGTAAACAAGGTAGAATCGGGAGTTCGTTTGCGTTATCCATGGCTCAACCCCGAGACCAACCAGGTTGAAGAGATACTGATAGAGTGCACCGAGACTCGCGACCAACCCAAGAACAAGGAGCGGGCTCTTGCACGCTTGCGCACAATGATATATGACCGCGAACACCAGCGATATGCCGATGACATTGCCAACAAACGCAAGACAATGGTATCAACCGGTGACCGTTCGGCAAAGATACGCACCTACAATTATCCGCAAGGGCGCATTACCGACCACCGCATAAACTATACCATATATAATCTCAACGCATTCGTAAATGGCGACATACAGGACTGTATTGACCACCTGATTATTGCCGAGAATGCCGAGAGAATGAAAGAACAGGAATTATAACAGATAAAAAAGATATTGACCATGAACAGACAGGAACTTATCAAACAAATCAAGGAGAAACGCTCATTCTTGTGCGTTGGTCTCGACAGTGACATCAAGAAATTGCCGGCACATCTGCTTGGTTGCGACGACCCCGTGTTCGAATTCAACAAAGCAATAATTGACGCT
>JAFNWA010000047.1 GCA_017383665.1 Bacteroidaceae bacterium
ATATACTTGTAGAGACAGCGGCTCCCATTTTCAGCGTGAAGTGTGGGTTCAGTGTTACATCAAGATGTAATGTGAAAGCACTGTCCTGTTCGTTATATATGGCATGTGGAATTATCTCATCAATCATCTCTCCCGATAGCAGACCATAGTACCCCTTGCGGCACTCTTCGAGAGTAAAAGGCTCGCCATTCTGTTGGAATTCATTGATAATACTTTTTGCCTGGTCTTTGTTTACGCCATGAACTACAACTTTATTGAATACAAGTTCCGGTACACGCTCCCTGAATGCCTTACGCTTCTCTGCAAGCAACTCGTTGTTCTCACGACGCTTGATGCGTTGTTTGATGGAGTCTGCAAAAAGTCGCGCATTTTCATAACCAGCCTCAGTAATCATGTCAATTTTTTGAAAGTCAAGCAATCCTATCCCCTTCAACTGCATTTTTATGAGTAAACCTTTATCCTCTGGTAATGAGTAGTCTGTATGTCCCATAATCAGGTTTTCGGCCTGGTTGACAATATCTCGTGAATCTGGTGTGTTGGGCGTATTGTTTAATGCGCTTCCTATTATGAAATCAGGGTTAAAATCATTCTCCATGATATCTCGTGGAAAGTTGTTGTAAAGTCCACCGTCATAGAGTAGTACGCTGTCAACCTTTATAGGCTTGAAAAAGAAAGGATAGCTCATAGAGGCGCGTACGGCATCGCCCAAATCGCCATCGGAGAATACAACCTGCTTTTTGTTGTATGCATCTGCTGCCACGCAACGGAATGGAATCATCAGGCTGTCGAAGTTATTCTTGCATGCTGCATTGTATGCAGCAAACGACTCCATGAACCCCAGGTTCATAGGACCCGATTTCACGATATGAGCCGATGGCATGACTATCTGTAGTGAGTCCTTGACATCAAAGTGAAGGTTAATGAGGTCCGGAACATCCTTGTTCTTTTTGAAGTAGAACATGTATTGGGGGTCCATGGTACCACTATACCACCGTTGGAAATCATCAGTCTTCATAATCTCTATCATCTCATCGGGGGTATAACCCATTGAGTAGAGGGCTGCAACAATTGCACCCATTGATGTGCCGGCGACATAGTCTATCGGAATGTTGTTCTCTTCCAACATCTTTATGACTCCAATATGTGCCAAACCACGCGCTCCGCCACCGCTCATGACAAGTCCTACTCTCTGTGCGCTAAGCATCGAGGGTAACAGTACAAACAGAAGGAGAAAATGCAGTATGCGTTTCATTACTGGCGGCAATCAATTGTCAACATACAAAAATAGTCATTAATTTTATAAAACAATGTACTTTATAAAGAGTTTGCTCGCTGTTTTGCGATTTTACGACTTGGGAGACAAAAAAAGAGCAGCGCATGTGTGCGCTGCTGCTATTTTACTCAAATACCAACTCTCCGAACTGCTCGGGGCGGTGAAAGCTGGGCTCTTTCCATTCAATCGGATTCCATGAAAGGAAGTGTGGGGTGGGGAGTTCGTCGCCACACTTGTAGAAGTTGGCAGTCATCTTCTTCCCGTCGAATGACTCCACACCACTGCGGAACAGGGCTGTCGCAGGGATAACTTCAATGACACTCCAAGAATGTTCTCCCTCGCGCAATCCAAATGGTTCTGTTCCAAGTGAAGGGGAGCGTTTGACACTGTCGAGCACCTCTTTATCGGCAGCCTCCTTTGGGGCATCGGCCGGATGCCATGCGAGCAGTAATTTGCCTGTACAAGTGCACTCAAAGTTGTAATAGTCAAGGTTGCCCTCGGGTGAAACGAAGAACTCTACACATGGGTCGGTCCATGTGCGGCCCTGGTCCTCAGTTACGGCAGCCTTTATATCCTTCTCCGTAACAATGAATTTTATGTACAGGCACTTGCCGTCGTGGAACAGTTTGAAACCGGCTTTTGGGGTATATGGAAACTCTGTCGGCCAATTGCAGCAATCAATGGCGTGAAGTGGCAAAGTCTCAAAGAACTTGTCCAACTCGCCGGTAGGGATGATTTTAGGAATGTCAATTCTCTTCATGTTTCTGTTATTTATGACTCTGTTTGCGAAGATATACCAAAAACGAGAACATCACCATTCTTTTATGCTTTTTTTAACTAATATTATGGAACATTGCTATTTCC
>JAFNWA010000048.1 GCA_017383665.1 Bacteroidaceae bacterium
TATCCTCGACAATGGCAGCTGCAGGCTCAACCTGCTTGATAAGACCTGCACACTCACCGGCCATATAACTACCGTTTATATCGCCCTCCTGCACAGCCTTGCGAAGCGCGCCACCACCGAATGCAAGAATATCCTCGGGGGTAACATTCGGGTCGGTCTCCATCTTGGCAAAAGTGCGTGAGAAAGGAGTTTTCAATGAACGCACAGGATGTCCCTGCGACTTGCCGGTAACAATTGTAGAAATATCTGTAGCACTGACAAGTTTCTCCTTGTAGTTCTCATGTGCAGTACACTCTGTAGCTGTGATGAAGCGTGTACCCACCTGCACAGCATCGGCACCAAGCATAAACGCAGCTGCAGCACCTCGACCGTCACAGATACCACCGGCAGCAATGACAGGAATATCCACTGCGTCAACAATCTGTGGAATAAGAGGCATAGTGTGCAACTCACCGACATGACCGCCAGACTCGGCACCCTCGGCAACAATGGCATCAACACCGGCAGCCTGCATCTTTATTGCGTGAGCCACGCAAGCAATCACAGGAATAACTTTGATGCCATTCTCTTTCCACATGGGCAAGTATTTTGCAGGCGAACCGGCACCAGTTGTAACAATCTTTACACCCTCTTCAACAATCATTTCGGCAATCTCTGCAGCATTAGGTGCCTGCAACATGATATTCACGCCAAAAGGTTTGTCGGTCAACTCCTTGCATTTGCGTATCTCGTTCCTAACAGCCTCTGTTCCGGCGTTGATGGCGGAAATTAGTCCCAAGCCACCGGCATTGGAAACCGCTGCTGCCAGTGAAGCATCGGCAACCCATGCCATACCACCCTGAAAAATAGGATACTTTATACCAAGTATATCACAAATTCTGCTTTTAATCATCACCCTTGTAATTTAATAAAGTTAAACAATCAATATCCATAGGCACATAAAACTGTATAGCAATAATCTACACACACCCTTGGGAAACAATATTTTCAATTGCAAATGTAAATATATAAGTCACTTTACACATTTATTTAACAAACTTTAACAAATAAAGAGGGATAAATTCAAGTATCCTTATTACTTTTGTAACGATTAAATAATTTATTATAAATTAGGTATATAACTGTTTTATCAATACTTATTCAAATGAGAAAATTTACTTTATTTTTAATGTCGTTGTTCCTCACTTTAGGTGCAATGGCGCAAGAATTTGATGCCAACAAAACTTATCGCATCAAGTCAGCCGATGGCAAGTATATGACAATCGGTGATACTAACGCAAACGCATATGGTAATGTGTATGTTACAGATTTGGATGAGGAGAATGGTGACCAAAAGTTCAGCTTTATCTCTTCCGATGGCAAATGGAAAATAAAATCCGCTAATGGAGAATATTTTTCAAATGCAGTTGGTAAAGGTGCTGGTTGGAACGTGAATGCAACAACTGATGAGACGAAAGCAATGGAAATTATTTTCGAAGCAACAGCTAATATTAATGAATTCTACTTGCGTAAGGATAATTCTTCATATTTTAAAACTGACGCAGTCAAAGATGGCAGTTCACCATATCTCCATGTATATCACGATGCGAACGGCGCTACTGCAACTTTCGTTGTAGAAGAAGTTGTTGTAAAAGAACCTGTGACTTCACTTGATGCTTTTGAATCAAGCAAGGCATATACTATTACTTGCGCCCGTGGTGCATGGGTCGTAGACGGTACATTCAAGACCAGTAGAGACGCTGGTGTATCAGCTGATGCAGCAAATGCAAACCAGCAGTTTGCAGTGCTTACATTGGATAACAATGATTATTATCTTTACAGTGTTGGCGGCAAAGGCTTTGTTAAATCTAACGGAACTATTGCCAATGCCGGTGACCCAATCCAGTTGAACGACGCTTCTTCACATGCAACAGGTCGTGTGCAGATACAGTTCAAAGGAACAAGCACCTATGTTAATATGGGTGGTGAGAATCAAACAGCCCTTGACGGTTGGAGCACTGTTGACGCTGGTAATGCTGTAAAATTCCTGGAGGTAGCAGAGTTTACCGATACTGAAGAAGCCCTCAAGATGTTGGCAAAAGGTCTCCTTGGTGAAGCGGTTGCTGAGTATGATGCTAAATCAGCTATTTCCGGTGAAGGTCTTGGCAAATTCAGCTGCACACTTGAAGGATATGAGACTGAGGTAGAGGAAATCGAGGCTTATTACCAGAATATCCCCGAAACAGCTACAAAAGAAGAGATTTTTGCAAAGGTTACAAGACTCGGAGAAATTATATACGCATTCACTCTTAACATGCCCAAAGCAGGTAGCTATATCCGTGTGGCATACGATTACGGTGGCACAATCGGTACACTTTATATGCAGGGTGAAACATCACAGAATTCTGCAAATAAGGCAGGTGTTAAGTTTACAAGCGAGACTGGTGCCGCATCTATATGGTACTACGATGGAACTTCTTTGATTTCTTATACAAAGGGCGTATGTATTGCAGAGACTGGCAACACCCGCGGTTTGCAGGCTATAGGTGCGACACAGCAGGTGACCTTCATCGCATGTGACCGTGCTACAGGCAAGTACTTCGTGAAGGTTCCCGATTACATCCATGCCAATACAGCTGATACAGAACACTTCTCAGATCACTGTCCTAATGATGGTAACAGATGTGCACAACACTGTTTGATTCTTGAAGATGTAACAGAACTCCCTGTAACAGTTACTGCAGCCGGTTATGCAACATTCTTTGCTCCTGTAGCGGTTACCGTTCCTGCAGGCGTTACAGCACATACCGTGACAATCAATGGCGAGTGGGCAACATTGAGCGAGGCATCATTGGAGGTTATCCCTGCAAACACAGGTGTAGTACTTTACTCTGAGACAGCCGATACTTACAACTTTGCAATCACCGAGGATGTTGAGGCTATTGCGGATAACGCTCTCAGCGGTTCTGCTGCAGCAACATACTACACAACTGCCGGTACATACTATGCTCTTGGCTTGGTTGATGGCAAAGTTGGCTTCTACAAGGATGCATTCAACAACAGCCGTTTCCAGAACAACAGCCACAAGGCATACTTGTATGTTCCAGCAGCTAACGGTGCTGCTTCTTACAGCTTCCGTTTCGAGGGCGAGGGTACAACAGCTATTGAAGAGGTGAAAACTGAAAACGGAGAGGTGAAAGCAATCTTCGACCTCACCGGCCGCCGCGTAGAGGAGATTACAGCTCCCGGTATTTATATTGTAAACGGTAAAAAGGTGTTGGTAAAGTAATAAGCGATTAAAAAGGCCAACTACTGCGTTACGCTTGCCGTCTAAGCCTGCGGCACTCCTTTGGGGAACTAAAGTTCCCGTTGTCGCAAACATTGCTCGTACGCAATGGCATTTACGCAA
>JAFNWA010000049.1 GCA_017383665.1 Bacteroidaceae bacterium
AAAGGCTGCAGAATTGCAGGAGAAGATGGATGCAGCAGCCGATGAATTGCAGCAGGTGCTTTATACTATCCCGAATATTCCATATGACGAGGTGCCCGAGGGCGTGGCTGCAGAGGATAATGTTGTTGACAAAACCGGTGGAACAGAAACAGTTCTTCCTGAGAACGCATTGCCACACTGGGAACTTGCAAAGAAGTACGACCTCATTGATTTTGACCTCGGTGTCAAGATTGCCGGTGCCGGTTTCCCTGTGTATAAGGGTAAGGGCGCACAGTTGCAGCGTGCGCTTATCAACTTCTTCCTTGACGAAGCACGCAAGGCGGGATATGTAGAGATTATGCCACCTACAGTAGTAAATGCGGCATCGGGTTATGGTACAGGTCAGCTCCCTGACAAGGAGGGACAGATGTATCACTGTGACCTTGACGATCTTTACCTCATTCCAACAGCAGAGGTTCCTGTCACAAATATCTACCGCGATGTTATCCTTGATGAGAAGCAGCTCCCAATCAAGAATTGTGCATATACACAGTGTTTCCGTCGCGAGGCCGGTTCATATGGCAAAGATGTTCGTGGTTTGAATCGTCTTCATGAGTTCTCAAAGGTTGAGATTGTACGCATCGACACTCCTGAGCATAGCAAGGAGTCTCACAAGGAGATGCTTGAGCATGTTGAGGGTCTCTTGAAGAAACTTGAACTCCCATATCGTATCCTCCGTCTCTGTGGTGGAGATATGAGTTTTACAGCAGCACTTTGTTTTGACTTTGAGGTTTATTCCGAGGCTCAGAAACGCTGGCTCGAGGTTTCTTCTGTGTCTAACTTTGATACATATCAAGCAAACCGTTTGAAGTGCCGTTATCGCAACGCCGACAAGAAAACCGAACTTTGCCACACACTCAATGGCTCGGCTCTTGCGCTCCCACGCATCGTAGCAGCTCTCCTTGAGAACAACCAGACACCTGAGGGTATCCGTATTCCAAAGGCGTTGGTTCCGTACTGTGGTTTTGAAATTATTGATTAAAGTTAAAGTCCACTAAAAAGGCATCTGCTACGTTACGCTCAATTTTGTAAACAGTCATTTAGGTCCACTAAACTCCTGTTTCCAAAATTTTCGCAAGCCTTGCATCTGCACTTTTTATTGAACTTTATATAAAAATAAGGTAAAAAGGTGATAGCTGCGTTACGCTCGATTTTGTAAACAGTCATTTAGGTTTACTAAACTCTTGTTCCCAAAATCTTCGCAAGCCTTGTTCTCCCTCTTTTTATTGAACTTTAAGAATTTATAGGTAAAAAGGTGATAACTGTGTTACCCGGTAGGGCTATAGAATAATACTGTATGGGCGGGGGGCCGCCCGTTACAATAGAAAAACAGACCAAAACAATTATTATGTACAGGATAGTATCGAAAGAGCAGTTCTCGGAAAAGGTTTTCCGTCTGCGTGTAGAGGCTCCGCTTATTGCAAAGGCATACAGAGCCGGTAACTTTGTGATTGTAAGAGTTGGCGAGAAGGGTGAGCGTATTCCGTTGACCATTGCTCATGCCGATACCGAAAAGGGAATCATCACTCTTGTAATCCAGAAGGTGGGCTTGAGTTCAAGCCGTTTGTGCGATCTCAATGAGGGTGATTGCATTACCGATGTTGTAGGTCCGCTCGGCCAGGCTACACACATAGAAAACTTCGGTACTGTTGTGTGTGCCGGTGGTGGTGTTGGCGTTGCGCCAATGTTGCCAATTGCTGCGGCACTCAAAAAAGCGGGTAACCGCGTGATCTCGGTATTGGCAGGCCGTTCAAAGGATTTGATTATCCTTGAGAAGGAGGTACGCGAGGTTTCGGACGAGGTTATCATAATGACCGATGATGGCTCATACGGTGACAAGGGTCTTGTTACCGAGGGTATCGAGCGTGTCATTAAGCGCGAGAAGGTTGACCACTGCGTAGCCATTGGTCCTGCAATAATGATGAAGTTTGTGTGCAAACTTACTAAGCAGTACGAGATTCCTACCGTTGTGTCATTGAACACAATCATGGTCGATGGTACCGGTATGTGCGGTGCTTGTCGTGTAACGGTGGGCGGAAAAACAAAGTTCGTCTGTGTCGATGGTCCCGAGTTCGACGGTCATGAGGTTGATTTCGACGGTATGATGCAGCGTCTTGGTTCTTTCAGGGCTCAGGAGGCTCATGAGGTGGAAAAGCTGGATAAGGCGGAGGAGTGCGCAAGCGAAAATAACGAACTCACAAACCGTGACGCTGCTTGGCGTGTCGAACTCCGCAACAAGATGAAGCCAAAGGAGCGCACTGCTATTGAGCGCTGTCCAATGCCTGAACTTGAACCTGCATATCGTGCAACAAAGTTGCGTGAGGAGGTGAACACCGGTTTCACAAAAGAAATGGCACTTGTTGAGGCACAGCGTTGTCTTGACTGTCCAAAACCTGCATGTATGGAGGGTTGCCCTGTAAGCATCAACATCCCTTCGTTTGTGAAGAATATTGAGCGTGGCGAGTTTGTCAAAGCGGCCCAGGTGCTCAAGATGACAAGTTCTTTGCCTGCAGTCTGCGGTCGTGTATGTCCACAGGAGAAACAGTGCGAGAGCAAGTGTATCCACTTGAAGATGGGACATAAGGCTGTCGCTATCGGTAGTCTGGAGCGTTTTGCTGCTGACTATGCACGCGAGAGCGGTGAGATGCCTGCGCCACAGGTGGCTGCATCTAACGGCATAAAGGTAGCAGTTGTTGGTTCGGGCCCAGCCGGACTTTCATTTGCAGGTGACATGGCAAAACTTGGTTATGCCGTGACTGTATATGAGGCATTGCACGAAATTGGCGGTGTGCTCAAGTACGGTATCCCTGAGTTCCGTTTGCCTAATGCAATCGTTGAACACGAGATTGAGAATCTCCGTGCTATGGGTGTTGAGTTTGTAAAGGACTGCGTTGTCGGTAAGACTATCTCCATCGCTCAGTTGCAGGACGAGGGCTTCAAAGGGGTGTTCGTTGCATCGGGTGCAGGCTTGCCTAATTTCATGAATATCCCTGGCGAGAACTCTAACAACATTATGTCATCAAACGAGTATCTCACTCGTGTGAATCTTATGGATGCTTCTAATCCCGAGACAGATACTCCAATATGCTTTGGCAAGCGCGTGGCTGTAATCGGTGGTGGTAACACTGCTATGGACTCTGTGCGTACAGCGCTGCGTTTGGGTGCAGAGCGTGCCATGATTATATATCGCCGTAGCGAGGCCGAGATGCCTGCCCGTCTTGAGGAGGTCAAGCATGCGAAGGAGGAGGGTGTCGAGTTCCTCACACTCCATAACCCAATCGAGTACATTGCAGACGAGAAGGGTTGTGTAAAGCAGATTGTGCTGCAGAAGATGGAACTTGGTGAGCCCGATGCTTCGGGTCGTCGTTCGCCTGTTCCTGTTGAGGGTGCAATAGAAACGATAGATATAGATGTGGCAGTTGTGGCTGTTGGTGTATCACCTAACCCGCTTGTGCCTACATCTGTCGAAGGCTTGGAGCTTGGCCGCAAGAATACAATTGCTGTCAATGATAACATGCAGTCTTCAATTCCGTTCATATATGCAGGTGGCGATATTGTCCGTGGTGGTGCAACGGTTATCCTTGCAATGGGCGACGGCCGTCGTGCCGCAGCAGCAATGCACGAACATCTGAGTAAGTAACGGTATATTGTATAAAGTGAAAATCGTTTCCGCTCAATGAGCGGAAACGATTTCTTTTTTATAGGCAATGATATTATATGGGCTCAGTAGAAATTTAGTGTGGATAAGCATATAAATTAAAATTTCTGAAAGTAAGATATTGAGGAACGGTCGCAAAAAACGGTGTCGGTATCGCTTCCGCTCACCATTATATTCACGGCAGTCTCCAACCTTAATCATTCACTTGTCTTTTCTTCAAGTCGTTCTTTCATGTTCTTTTGGCGGCCAAAAGAACGAAAAGCCCCGGCACACCTAAAGTCCAGTCCACCTTTTCTTTGCTCAGGAGTCGCTGGGCGACATCCCTCGGTCAAAAA
>JAFNWA010000050.1 GCA_017383665.1 Bacteroidaceae bacterium
AATCTCTGATTTCTTTTGATGTGAGCATATTGTACTGTTTGTTTAATTTGTCTGTGTTCTAAAAATCTCGCACGCACGCGCAAGATTCCGCAAATTAACAACAATTTAGGAAATAAATCGCTCTCAATGGCAATAATATTGAAACCGTACACCATCTTTGCTGCTTTGGATAAATATTATTTGCATAAAAAGAGAGGTTTTACTAAATTTGCCATATCATTCAAGGATTTCAATGCGAAAGAAATACTACATATTTAACCCGGACACGAGAACATACGACCGTGTCTATCCGAATTTTGCACAGAAGTTTCTCACGAACTTGCGTCGTGCGATACTTTTTATAATTTTCGGTGCCGGTGCATTCCTGGTATTTCATCTGTTTGTGGATAAACCTTCGGTGGAGAAACTTGAAAATGAGAACTCTCAGATTCTTGCGCAATATGAGATACTCTCCAAGCGCCTTGATGATGCAATGCTTGTTCTCCAGGATATACAGCAGCGCGATGATAACCTCTACAGGGTAATGCTTGATGCAGAGCCCATTTCGTCCGAGGTGCGCAACGCCGGTTACGGAGGTACAAACCGATATGACGAGCTTCTAAAAATGGACCAATCTGAACTCCTTGTAGAGACTACCCAAAAGATTGATTTGCTGGAGAAACAGTTGTTCATGCAGATAAAATCCTTTGACGAGATTGTGGCACTCGACAAGGATTCCAAGGTGCGCCTGCGCCATACTCCGGCGATACAGCCTATATCAAACAGGGATCTCAAGCGCACAGCATCGGGATATGGCTATAGAATGGACCCGGTTTACAATGTGCGCACATTCCACAAGGGAATGGACTTTTCATGTGACAAGAAAACTCCTGTATATGCCACAGCCGATGGCGTTGTGGAGAGTGCCAAGTGGATGTCGGGATATGGTTATACTGTGATTATTGATCACGGCTATGGATACAAGACTCTTTATGCGCATCTTTTGGACAAGAAATTCCTTGTGAAAAAAGGACAGAAGGTCGTGCGAGGCGAGCAGATTGCACTGAGTGGAAATTCGGGCAAGAGTACCGGTCCACATCTTCATTACGAGGTGATAGTCAAAGGCAAACACGAGAATCCTATCAATTACTATTTCATGGACCTGGATGCCGACGGGTATGACCAGATGCTGCAAATGGCCGAGAATCACGGAAAAATATATGATTGATATATGGCACTCAATACAAACAAAGACTTGAAGATGTACTACTCCATCAAGGAGGTGGCAAAGGAACTTTCGGTAACAGAGACAACACTCCGTTATTGGGAGAGTGTGTTCCCGCAGGTTTCGCCATATAAAGGTGCTAACGGTGTGCGCCGTTATACCAAGGATGATGTGAAAATCCTGCGTACAATAGTATATCTTGTCAAGGAACGCAAACTCACGCTTGCCGGTGCAAAGAAACAGTTGAAGGGCGGCGGCCCCAAAGAGAGTGCAGAGACAAACAGCGATGTTATTGACCGTCTGAAAAGAATAAAGAATGAGTTGCTGGGTATAAAACAGGAACTTGATGCTCTCTGATTATCCAATCCCCGGGCCTTCCTACAACAGTGGAGAAAACAGTTTGATAAACGATTCGGCACAGCGCTTGAAGAAGTGACGCTGCCGATACTCGTTTGCTGTCAGTGGACGGCACTGCTGCTGATCATCGAGGAACTGCTCTTTCTGTTTTTGTGCAACACCCCTGTCATATACAATGGCACTGACCTCAAAATTGTAGAAGAAACTTCTGAAGTCAAGGTTTGTCGAACCCACAGATGTTATATAGTCATCGCACACAACAGTCTTGCAGTGCAACATTCCTCCGCGGTACAGGTAAACCTTTACTCCTGCATCCAGCAGGCTGCCAAGGTATGACATTGCTGCATAGTCGGCAATGGCGCTGTCCGATTTCTCCGGTATCATTAGCCTTACATCCACCCCCGACATTGATGCATTCCTGAGTGATAGCAAAAAGATTTCGTCGGGCATGAAATATGGTGTCTGCAAATAGATGTATCTCTTTGCCTGTGAAAGGAGTTTTATATATCCTCCGACAATCGCCCTGACATTGCCTACCGGGTTTGATGTCGCAACTTGTACATAGGAGTTGCCACTCTCCTTTGTGACGGGGAAATAACGCTTGCCACTGAGCATGGTGCGATTTGCGAAATACCAGTCAATGAGAAATGAACTTTGCAGGCCATTCACGGCCATACCCCGTAGCAATAACATTGTATCTCTCCACTTCAGCCCTTTGATTCCTTTTAGGTAGCGGTCTGCAATATTGCTTCCGCCAATAAATCCTACTTTGCCGTCAACAATAATTATTTTCCTGTGATTCCGATAGTTGAACCTGTTCGAGAGTAGAGGAAATTTCACTTTCAAGAAAGATTCTGCATATATTCCGGCGCAACGCATGCTTTCAAAGAACTCCTTGTTAACCTTCCAACATCCCACGCTGTCATATATCAAACGGACTTCAACTCCCTGCCTTGCTTTCGCGACAAGAGCATCGCGAAGACGGCCGCCAAACTCGTCATTCTCAAAAATGTAGAACTGTAAATGTATGTGTTCTTTGGCATCTGATATGATCTCGAAAAGACGATTGGAGAACTCTTTGGTGTCGCTCAACAGCTCAATCTCGTCGGCCGGCAGCAACGGAGCCTTGGAACTGTTTTCAAAATATGTGGCAAGTGATTGATATTCGGGTTGTATGAGCCCTTTGGCATCACTGTTTACCTCTAATGTGCTGCGTTGCTTTATCTGTGACAGAAGACGCTTGCCTGCCAGTCTTTTTTTACGCGTGTCACGTCCGAAGAAGAAGTATATCAATAGCCCTAAAAAGGGTATGAAAATGAACACCATAATCCACGCCAGTGTTTTTACGGTATCACGGTTTCTCAACATCACCCTGATCATGATAATTATTACCACAATCCAATATAACCAATAGAGGGTTCCCATTACGGCAGCGTTACTCCAATTCATTGTTTCTGTGACTTTCTGCGAAGATAAACATAAAGAAATAAAAAAGAGACAAAAACTGTTGATTTTTGTCTCCTTTGTGTAACCATTGTATCAGAAAGGTCTTCCGCCTCCCGGAGGCATCATCCCCGGTGGAGGTGTCATTCCTGCCGGCGGCATTCCATATTCTCGTGCACCCTTGCCTTTTTTGCCCTTATCGCCGGTGTCGTTGAATTTGTACGATAGGTTCAGCATGCAGTAGCTGTATATTGCATTGTTCTCAGAATCCCTGCGGTAGAGAGCCTCTACGACACGGCTGATATTACTCTGCTGTTGCAGGATGTCAAACAATTGCAGTGACACGGTCAAGGCGTTCTTTGAAAGGAAACTTGCTGATAACTGTGCATTCCATATGAGTTCGTCTGTGTTTGCATTGGGGTCGCTGTAACCACGACGGCTACTCATCGACAGGTTGGTTGAAATCTTGATATTGTACCAAGGCAAAGTGTAGTTCACGCTTGGACCATAAGAGAAATTGAACACATTCATCTTGTCCTCCGGTTGTGCCGTTGATTTTGAATGTGAATAACGGAAGAAGCCATTCAGTGAAATGTCCCAATTCTCAGCACGGTAGTTTGCGGTAAGGCGCTCGCCTACATTCACTGTCCTTGCAATGCTTTTGTCCTTGTTCTCGCGGTCACTGTCCATACTTATGTATGAGACTCTGTTTGAATATCCCGCGTCTGTGAAAGTGCTATAGGTGAATTTCGTGTTTGCCGGTACAGCAGAATTGAAGACAAAGCCTCCGCTGACATCCCAGTTGCCGTTTATGTTATCCGGGATTGTTGTTGTAACACCTGTTGACTCTTCATATATTGCTCTGCGTGTAATGGCATTTATTGTGTTTGAATAATTTGCAAACACATTTATTCCTCTTTGCGCATCGGGATTGTATGTGCTGAAATTCGCGTTTACATTGTTTGAGAATGATGGTTTCAGTCCGGGATTACCTTCTGTAATCTGCAAAGGATTTGAATCATCTCTTATATTCAACAGGTCTGTCATTGATGGTTGCGATGTAGAACCACGGTAGCGTATGTTGAGCGTTGTCTGCTTTGACCACTTGTAACGGAAACGAATGTTGGGAGATATATAATCCATTACACTTCGTGTAAGAACAGTGTCCATTCCCAGATGTTTGTAATCAAGTTTTGTCTGTTGTGGCAGCCAGTTGACTCCGGCATTGAGATTTATTTTCTCTGTCACATACCTGAATGTAAGCCCAACCTCGTGTTTTTGTGTGCGGTAGGTTGAATAACGGCTCAATGCTGTGTCGATACAACTCGCCAGTTCTTTTGGCAGTTCCGGGCGTGTAAAGTCCGGACTAACATTAAGTATGTAATCGGCGATAGTATCAAAGCTGTATGTCGAGCGGTCATTGTTGTTGTAACTTTGGTTGTAACTATAGCTCAACTGCAAGAATAGATTCTTGGTCAAGGGCTCAGTATAACTGAAATTAAGGTTGTAGCTCCAGTTGCTGCCGGGCGTTGTCGAATAGCGTTGCTGTCTTGTTGACCTGCCGGTTGCCTGATAGTACTCGATGTTGTTGTTTGAAAAGTTTTCACTTTTGCTGTCGGCGTAGGAAAAATCTCCTCTGAATGTAAGGTTTCTACCTGGTTTGTTCAATCTGCGGTTAACCTGTAATCTTGTACTGAACGAGAGGTTTTCTCCCATGGACTGCGACTTGTTGTTGTTGTCATTTATTGCAATCCCCTTCAGGTTGTCCGACACCTCTCCATAAGCATCCTTGCCATAATTACTTTCATAGTTAAATGGATTTTCATTGAATGTCGCCGAGAGGCTTTCACTCCATGAATCTGAATTTGAGTAACTGATGGTAGGTCTGAATATGATGTTTGTCAAGGTGTCTGGTTTCCACTCCAAACGGAAGTTGGCATTTATTCTTGTGTTTCCGCTCAAGCTGTTGCTACGGCTGTTCGAGAACTGGTTTCGCCCTAACTGTGGCATGAATGTCTCGGTCGAACTCCAATTCCTGACATCATTTTTCACCCGGTTGCCGCGTATGTTTCCGCCAAGTTCCAGTTTGTCATTCTCGTAAGCAAAGTTAAAACCTGCCAGTTTGGGCGAGGATATACCATTGTTCCCGCCGCCACCGAATCCGCGACCACGGCCGTCGGAGAAACTCTGGTCACCCAAGTTGTTTGCCGACATTACAAGGGTGTACTGGGCTACATCGTTATAGTAACTTGTAGTATTGCGGAGACGGTAGAGCAGATGCTCGGCACTAAAGTCGGAACCGCCGCCAATATCGGTATTCGAGAAGAATCCGTCAGCAACGCCCTGTTTCATCTGCAAATCGAGAACAGTCTCCTCCTCACCGTCATCAATACCTGTCATTCGGGTGAAGTCGCTTTTCTTGTCATAGAATTTTACTTTATCGACAGCATCAACCGAAATGTTCTTCAATGCAATCTCCTTTTCGGTTCCAAAGAAATCCTTGCCCTTCATTAGGATACGGTTCACTGTTTTTCCATTTATCTTGATGGTTCCGTCATCGGCAATGTCCACACCCGGATATTTTTTTATAAGTTCTTCAAGCATAGAACCTTCGGCTACACGAAAAGCAGCGGTGTTGAATACCAAAGTGTCTTCGGCCACAACAACAGGTGGAACCTCTTCACTTACAACGACTTCATCAAGCAGTTTGCCCTGTTGTGTCATTTCAATCCTGCCAAGTTCGCAAATCTTTCCTGCCTCTATCGTTACATCCCGGTCAATGGTTTTGCATCCCACATATGATACCCTTATGAAGTATTTGCCGGCTTGTGCCTTCATGTTGATTTTGCCATCAATGTCGCTTATCATACCTGTCTTGAACACAGAATCGGGCAGTGAATACATCTGTACTGTTGCTGCAATAAGTGGCTCTCCGGTCTCTTTGTAATAGATTTCGGCAGATAATGTTCCATCTTTCTTCTGTGCGAAAGCGAAAGAAGAGAAAAATAACAACAAAAACAATAATCCTTTTCTCATATCTGTTTTGTAAGTTTTACTCAATATTTTCTATTTGACTCAAAGTCTGGTAAAAAGTTTAAAGTGTGTGCAAAAATATAAAAAATAAATAATTTTAGAGGGTATTCCATTCTCCTGCGTTATATTTGCGAAATGGAAGAGTGCGTGGAAAAACACAACATAGCTGTATGTTTTGAAAAGATTGTCGGCATTGAGCCACCTGACGGTTTTGGTGAGCCCTTCATTGCGGCCTTTTCTGCATTGTATAAAGGAGAACGGGACGAAATCTTGGCAGCCGCTTATATCTGTTCGTTATTCCTTTCGGCCATTCACGCGGAATTCCCGACGATGAGACTTCGTACTTTTACAAATTATGTTCATGAGAACTATACTCGTTTTTCATTCAATTGTAAAATGTATGATGCTATTTTTGCTCAAATGAAAGTGAGTGATGACTTCGCAACCGTTCTGCTGGATAGCAATGCCGGACTCACTTTAATCAATTGTAGTAAAGAGGATGTGTTTGATGCTCTTGACTTTTATACAAACAGGTGAAAAATTGAACCATTTTCTTCTTTTTGGCTCTGTTTTTTACTATATTCGCAGTTGACTGCAAATAAGGTTGTGTGGCATAACTCCGGCAAAATGACAAAGAAACTTGAAAATTATTCACTTATAAGCGAACAGGAACTTGTTGAAAGACTCATCGCGGTACCTGTTGATGAGAAACTGCACGACTTTTTTCTCCGCAAGATATGCCGGCGTATTCTAAAACATATTTCGTTGAGGATATTTAATCATCCCGATGATACAGAATTGTGGGGCGAATTCTACGAGTTTATTTCCAGGAACAATTGGGCCGTGCTGCGTAAGTGGGAGGGTAAGAATGGCGCATCGCTTACAACATATCTCTCATATTGTGCCACAAATTATTTTGTCCACAGGCAACTTGCCGATAAAAAGTTGGAAGAGCGTTTCGTGTCGGTCTCTTCACATGAGGACTCCT
>JAFNWA010000051.1 GCA_017383665.1 Bacteroidaceae bacterium
GTTCTTGTATTGAACTCACTGGCGCTGCAACATCAGCAGGTACAGATATTATCCTTTACAGAACATCACTCAAGGCTGGCAATGGTGCTTATGCAAAACTTGCTGTAAAAACCTTGAAGGATGTTAACGCATCCGACCTTTACCTTATTTTAAAGAAGAAGGGTAGCAACACTTGGTTGGAGTACCCATACGGCAACCTCTCAGGTAAATCTTGGGAAGAGAAGAAGATCACTCTTAACGACATTGCCAACGGTGATGTTATTGAGCGCATTGGTCTTCGTGTGAAGGGTAGCAACAACAACTATCAGCTTTATGTTGGTAAGCTCGAGATTAACGACGAGAGCATCGCTACTCCTGCAAACGTTAAGGATGTAGTTGCCGAGGTTAAGGCAGAGACAAAGACTTCTATGAGCCTAAAGTTACATTGGAATGTTGATGCTACAGCAAAAGCACGCGCAGCGTGGGGCTTGGTATTCAACGACGAGGCTAACATTGACCACTTTGAGATTCTCTACAAGAACGGCGAGGCTGGCAAGGTTGCGCTTGTTGGTACAACATCACAGTGGGCTACGCTCATCAGCAACATTGAATTTGCTAGCGTAAATGACGAGCCATATATTGGTGTACGCTCTGTCTCTACCGACCTTAAGACATACTCTCCGGTTGTTTGGGTAGAGGTTACTCGTGGTGTACAGGCAAACCTACCCGAGAAGACTGTTGAGGACACTTACGGTGTTAGCGAGGTTGACCCCAACTGTAATGGTGTTGACAATGCACGCACACAGCGCTATCTTGAATATGTCAAGACTACCGGTGCTACAAAAAACCTGAACTACACAGCAAACGCACCTGTTGCCGACGGTACACAGTATGCAGATGCACGCGACCAAGTTCTCATTGTTAACCAAGGCCAAGAAATCACGATGTCCTTCAAGGGTGCCAATCTGGGCGACGGACTACAATGGTGTAATGGTGGTGGATGGATTGACCTTAACGGCAGTGGCGACTTTGACCACCCACTACCAACAGAGAGAACCCAATATGAGATTGATAAGGGCAAAACAGAGGTTGACCCTGAGGGTGAGCGCATTTTCTTCCTTGGCAAGCACGAAGCTTCAACAAGCGAATTTGTAACAGGATATACTTTCACATTCAAGGTTCCAGAGGATGCAACTCCTGGTGATAGCCGCTTGCGTATTGCATTCCACGATGCTTGGTTTGGCGAGGTACAACCTGTAGGATACACAAATAAGGGCTTTACTATTGACTTCGGTGTAAAGATCACAGGTAATAACCCCGGCCGCGCAGCTGTTGACACACGTGACACAGGTGCAGCTGATGAGCCAGAGAACTTGAATGCTGAGACATCTGTCGAGAATATAGCAGGTGAGATCTCTGCAGCCGAGGGCGTTGAGGGTGCAATTGAGTTTGCGAATGTCGATAAGGCTTGGATCTACACTGTTGACGGCAAGTTCGTTAACTTCGTAAACAACCCGACTGCTGTTGCAGCAGAGGCAGGTGTTTACCTTGTTAAGATGCAGCTTGGCAATGTAATCCGCAGCGCTAAGGTATTGGTAAAGTAACAAAATAAGCGCTTTAAATAACTAATCAGCAGTGCGCCTTTTGGGGCGCACTGCTTTCTTTATTTTTATCATGCTAAAATTTTGATGTTATATGTCAAAACAGTATTTTTGTAAAAACACTAACCTTAAAATAATACTACTATGGGGCTTTTGGATCATTTATTAGGAAACGCCACACAGCTTGATAAAGAAACCGTTCAGAAAGAGTTCAACGAAATCCTGTGCACCGGCGAAGAAATTGAGTCCGTATTCAACATTATGCGCGACAAATGGATATTCACAACCCACCGCCTCATAATTGAGGATATTCAAGGTGTAACAGGTAAAAAACGTGAATACCACTCTATTCCCTACAAATCCATCACTCACTTCCTTATTGAAACAGCCGGAAGCTTTGATGATGACAGTGAGATGAAGATATGGATATCAAGCACAGCAGAGCCCTTCAAACAGGAGTTCAGCCGTGGAACAAACATTAAAGAGATACAGCGTACGCTCGCCACCCACGTACTCATGCATAAATAAAGTCAAGGGTCCGCAAAGGCCGCTTGCTAAAAAAGCAATCCCCACTATAAATTCTAATGGGGATTGCTTTTTTATAAAATAATTTTTGAGTCACATTGAACTTTATTTTTGTACACGCTTTATAAAGATAGACAATAGAATCATCACTCCCACCGCCATGGGATAGTAGAGATATGGTATTATCTCCAGAGGAGACACCGGTGGATGTCCCGGCAGTTCTTCGGAAACTATTCCCGATGCAAGAAGCAGCTGGGCACCATATGGTATCATACCCTGGACAAAGCATGAAGTGGTGTCCATAAGACTCGCAGCACGACGCGGTGATATCTTGTATTCACGCGAGATGTCGCGCGAAATGCCACCGACCGTCAGAATCGCAATGGTATTGTTTGCTGTACATACATTGGCGAAAGCTGTAAGACCGCATATCGCCGACTCAGCACCGCGCCTTGAACGTACGCGCGAAACAACCGCACTGATCATATAGTCAATTCCACCGTTCAGACGCACCATCTCAAGAAGTCCGCCGGCAAGCATTGTCACAACAATGAGATCGCTCATTGATGCCACACCCTCACCCATCTTCACAAAGACATCCGCACCGTCCAGGGAGCCGCAAGACAACCCTATCAGCGCTGCCGAGACCACTCCCGACGCAAGCACGAGCAGGACATTCACTCCGAACATTGATGTAACGATAACCACAAGATAAGGCAGGCACTTGAAAACCATCTCTGCCGTAACGGGCTGCTCCGGGACATCAACAGCCTCGTTGCTGCTGAAAGCATATATCAGCAGCGAGACAATTGCCGCAGGCAGCACAAGCATGAAATTGCTCCGGAACTTGCTACGCATTGAACAACCCTGTGTCTGGGTTGCCGCAATTGTAGTGTCAGAGATGAAAGACAAATTGTCGCCGAAGAAGGCACCACCGACCACTATCGCCAGGACCCATGGCACACTGCAGCCCATGGGACCGGCAAGACCAATGGCAGTTGGTGCCAGCGCTATTATTGTACCCATTGATGTACCCACTGACATTGACACCAGGCAAGACGCCAGGAAGATACCTGCCGGCAGATATTTTACAGGCACAAGATTCAGCGTCAAGGCAACAGAGGCATCAATTGCCCCCATAGCCGTTGCAACTGTGGCAAAAGCGCCGGCCAGGACAAAGATCCACACCATATACATTATGCGGCTGTTGGCTGCGCCACGCGAAAAGGCATTGACGCGTTCATCCAGGCTTCCATTACGGGTTGTCGCCACGGCATATACCGATGCAAGCAGGAAGGCCGCCGAAATGGGCATAGAGCCATCGGCCGCTATTGAACCTACAAGATAAACGACAAGTAGCACCGCTATCGGTGACAAGGCTATGAGTCCCTTACGGGGAGAAATTTCTGACATATAACTGTTATTTTCTTCAAGATACTTCATTTTTACAAAAAATCGCGGGACTTTCCTAATGGAAATCCCGCGATAAATCTTTCTTGACGCAGATTATCTACGCAAGCCGAGCTTAGCTACGATAGCACGGTAGCGGTTGATGTCACGCTCCTTCAAGTAGTTGAGGAGTGAACGACGCTTACCTACCAACATTGTCAAAGCTCTCTGTGTGCTATA
>JAFNWA010000052.1 GCA_017383665.1 Bacteroidaceae bacterium
ATTGGTTATTGCAGGTTTGATTACATATGTTATCGCCGGCAAAGAGGTTTTGAGCGAAAAAGCCAAGGAGAAATAAAAAGGATTTTTCAAATTCAACAAAAACGAGAGATGCACGCGTGCATCTCTCGTTTTTGTTATATGTGGAAATATCAGGCTTCCACCTCGGGAGCAATGAGCTTATAACCCTTACCGTGGATATTTATAATCTCAATGTTCTCATCGGCCTTCAAGTGCTTGCGAAGCTTTGTAATGTACACATCCATGCTGCGGGCATTGAAATAGTTGTCATCACTCCACACTGTTTTAAGGGCGTAGTCACGCTGCAGAATTTCGTTACGATGTGCGCACAACAGTCCCAGCAGCTCAGACTCTTTAGTGGTCAGTTTGGTCTGCACATCATCAATAGTAAGTACCTGCTTCTGTGTATCGAACTGAAAACGGCCAATCTTGTACATCGCATTCTCTTTATACTTTTTGCCACGCACACGACGCAAAATTGTCTCAATGCGTGCAACAAGCACCTCCATGCTGAACGATTTTGTAATATAATCATCGGCGCCAATCTTGAAGCCCTCAAGAATATCCTCGTTCATATTTTTTTGAGTCAAGAAAATGATGGGAACATCTGCATCGACAGCCCTTATCTCCTGAGCCAATGTAAATCCATCCTTGATGGGCATCATCACATCGAGCACACAGATATCAAACTTGCCTTTAAGGAAAGCCTTGTAACCGGCATCTCCATCGGGACAGAGTTCGGCATAATAACCCTTTGCCTGCAGATACTCACGCAAGAGCATACCGATATTCTCTTCATCCTCGCACAATAAAATTCTTGTTTTCTCTTCCATAACGATTCTATTTTAATGGTAATACAATTGTAAATGTTGTTCCCACACCAGCCTCGCTCTCTGCGCGTATTGTTCCGCGATGCGCCTGAACAATCTGCTTGACATATGCAAGTCCAAGACCGAATCCCTTTACATTGTGGACATTACCGGTGTGTACTCTATAAAATTTCTCAAATATCTTCTTCAAATGCTCTTTCTTCATTCCAATGCCGTTATCCTTTACGGAGAGCATAAACTTGCCGTTTGAGTTCCATGTGCGCACATGAAGTGTTATAGGAGCATCGGCACGCCTGTATTTCACAGCATTATCCATCAGATTGAACACAACATTCGTAAAGTGCATCTCATCGGCGCAGATATACGGATCGTCGGCCTCAAGTTGCGTCGTTATCGTTCCCCCACTCTGACCAACCTTCACTGCAAATGTATTCACGATATTCGATACAAGGTCGTTGGCATCGAGCTCTCTCATATTCAGCGCTGCGGTATTCCTATTATCAAACATTGACATCTGCAACACCTTGTCCACCTGGAATCCCAGGCGTTTCGTCTCGCTCGTTATCACATTCAACAGACGGTCAAGCATCTCGGGCGACTTGTCAATACTCTCGTCCTGAAGCATCTGTGCCGCAAGAGACACTGCCGATATCGGCGTCTTCAGTTCGTGGGTCATATTATTTATGAAGTCATTCTTCATCTTTGTAATCCTCTTATGCCTTACAGCCATGTATAGAGTAAACACAAATGTTATCAGCAGGATAAAAATGAACACCAGCGAAGGTAACATAAATTTAACCGAACCATATATAAATTTGTTCAATCCCGATTCCGAGAACGCAAGTTCAAGCACCGCAGCACGGGAGGGCGAATCGTTCTCGAACAGAGGCTGGCGGAGTACCATGCCATATCCAACAGAAGCCATAGAGTTGTAAACAGTATCACGGCCGTCATGGTCGAGCACCCTTACGCCAAAAGGCATATCTATGCCATTGTTTGCAAGTTCGGTTTTGATATAGCACTCCAACTGCTTAAAATCATTTATCCTGTTCTGCAAAGGCATTGTAGGAGCATTGTCGAGCATATAAAACAAGACCTCATCAAGGACATCGCGCTGATACTTCGCCCTCATCTTAAGCATGTCATACTGCAGACGCTGCGCCTCCTCAACCGTATGCGCCTTGCTCAGGCTTTTCACAAAAAGCTCTTCATCAACAACATTTGCCGGCACAGTCGTATTGACCGTGATGGTCGAAATTACACCACCATTAGTTGTTGATGTTGTATAACTGCGCACAACCATTGGATTACCATTTACAAAAGCTCCTTTCCTTATGTAGTTACGGTTATCCTCGGTAAGGTATCGGCGCACTTCGTCAAGTTCTAATTTGTGAGCGACCTGATTAAGCGTGCGGCGTGCACCTTCATACAAATAGTCCTTACGCATGGATATGAGCGTGTTTATATATGAGACCTGCAAATACAACAGACCCACGAAGCAGACGCTCATTATAATAGCAATTGTACTTATCGTCATCTTTTTCATATCGCAAATATAATCAGTACATTTTTATATCAATACACAAAAAACAACTATTTGAAAACAATTTTTAATAATTAACATTTACCGCCACCTTAATTGTGATTTAAACAATCATAAACATGCAATAAAAAACAAATTTGCAAAATAAGCAACATTTTTAACATAAATAACAAAGAAGAAAAAACAAAAAAGCGGCTCTTTTTTTTTAAAAAAAACACAACAGGGGTAACCGCTTGGTCACCCCTGTTACATAATATCGATATACTGCAATTACTCTTCGTCTTTCACAGCCAACTCCTCAACCAGTTTGTTCTGGACATCACCCGGAACAAGCTCATATGTCGAAGGCGACATTATGAACGACGCACGGCCACCGGTGAGCGAGCTCAATGTTGTAGAGTATGAAGCCATCTCCTTCAAAGGAACTTTAGCTGCGAGCTTCTCATAACCATTCTCGCTCTCCATACCCATAATCATACCGCGACGACCCTGAATATCACTCATCACATCACCCATCTTATCCGACGGAACAAATACTTCAACATCATACACCGGCTCAAGAATCTTTGGACCGGCCTCACGGAACGCAGCACTGAAGGCATTGCGTCCTGCAAGCATGAATGAAAGTTCGTTAGAGTCAACCGGGTGCATCTTACCATCGTAAACGATAACGCGTACATCGCGTGCATAAGAACCTGTAAGAGGGCCACGCTCCATGCGCTCCATCACACCCTTGAGGATTGCAGGCATAAAGCGTGCATCAATGCTACCACCAACGATACTGTTAACGAATACGAGCTTACCGCCCCACTCAAGTGCAACCTCTTCAGTTGCCTTTGCGTTGATCTTGAACTCCTGACCACCGAAACGATAAACCTCCTGCAATGGCTTGCCATCCTCGTATGG
>JAFNWA010000053.1 GCA_017383665.1 Bacteroidaceae bacterium
ATTTCAAGTTCTCATGGTAAATACCTTCATTATAATGTCAACGGCAAGACTGCCATAATCGGGCATGAGTTGGGAGCATTCTCAATAGATGGAACTGTTGATCTCAACTTCAAATTGTGGAAGAGAGATGTCAATGTCTCTGCAAGTGCATTCATAAAGAATAACAAGCCGTCATTCTACTACCGTCATTTTCACTCGGAACATTTCTGGTGGGATAACGAAGGACTTGACAAGGAGTTAAAGACACGCATAGAGGGTAAAGTGGAAATTCCATCCTGGAAAACAAGACTTAGCGTAAAGTTCGAGAACATCAAGAATTATACTTATATTGCCAACAACTCAGTTCTTGCCCCCAACGGACAAAGTTATCTGAACCGCTTTAGTGTGCAGCAGGAGAACAGCAACATAAGAGTCTATTCGGCATCACTTAAACAGGATTTGAAGTTTGGCATTTTCAATTTCAATACAGAACTGACATACCAGTACAGCAGCAACCAAACAGTGTTGCCACTACCGGCGTTCAATGCTTATGCGAACATTTTCCTCAAATTCAGGATTGCCAAGGTTCTGCATACCGAACTGGGAGCAGATGCATGGTATTTCACAAGTTACTATGCTCCGGAATACATGCCGGCACTCGCACAATTCGTGCAGCAGAACCAGGCCGACAAAGTCAAGATAGGAAACTATCCCGTGGTAAGCGTCTATGCCAATTTCCTGCTCAAACAAGCACGCTTCTATGTCAAGTATTACCATGTAAACAATGGAACAGGCAACAGGAACTCTTTCCTTGTTCCACACCATCCATTGGCACCTGCCGATCTGTGGCTCGGACTGTCATGGAATTTCTATAACTAAAACTGTCACATATTATGAATATCACAGTTAAATGGGGATTCATCGGTTGCGGTGAGGCTACAGAGAAGAAGAGTGGCCCGGCATTTCCATTGGTAAAAGGTTCTGAAGTCATTGCCGTTATGGGGCGTGACAAAGAGAAGACCAAGGAATATGCCAAACGCCACAACATTCCACATTGGTACACCGATGCACAGGCTCTCATTGATGACCCCGAGGTGAATGCAATTTACATTGCAACACCGCCATCGTCGCATGCCACCTTTGCAATAATGGCAATGAAAGCCGGCAAGCCCGTATATGTAGAAAAACCACTTGCAGCCAATTACGAGGACTGCACACGCATAAACAGAGTCTCAAAAGAGACGGGTGTCCCCTGCTTTGTAGCATATTACCGCCGCTATCTGCCCTACTTTCAGAAAGTAAGGGAACTGTTGCCACAGATTGGAAATGTGCTGAATGTACAGATTCGTTTTGCAGTTCCGCCACGCGACCTCGATTACAACCGTGAAAACCTTCCGTGGCGTGTCAACCCCGACATAGCCGGTGGCGGATATTTCTATGACCTTGCACCACACCAGATAGACCTGTTGCAAGAGATGTTCGGCTGCATTCTTTATGCCGAGGGATACAGCACCAACCGTGGTGGGCTTTATAAGATAGAGGACACAGTGAGTGCATGTTTCAAGTTCGAGAGCGGGATTCCCGGTTCCGGTTCATGGTGCTTTGTCTCGGACGAATCATCCAAGGAGGATCACATTGAGATTTTCGGCAGCAAAGGTTGCATAAAATTCTCGGTATTTACATTTGAGCCAATAGAGTTGCGCACAGTAGAAGGAACCAAGAGATTCAACATACCAAATCCACCATATGTACAGTTGCCACTAATACGCAACATTGTGGAGCATATCCAGCAGAAGGGCCATTGCGAATGTGACAGCGTGAGTGCGACACCTACCAACTGGGTTCTGGACAAAATTCTTGGCAAGATAATATAATGAATAATAGGGACGGTTACATAAACTGGATTACAAGGATAATAACTATCATTGTTGCCCTGTCATTCACACTCCCGGCACATGCCCAGGAGAGTGATACACAAAGCCGCCCGACAGCCAAAGAGAATCTTACAAAATTCTGGAATGGAGTGGTCAATGCATACGACTTCATATACGCACTTCTAAATGATTGTGACAGCACCTATGTGGAACCTCACAAATACAACATGGCACTGACCCCTACATACTCGTACAATTACGAGCATTATCGTTTCTCGTCATCCAATGGCAATCAGAGCATGTCCATTTCTCCAGATGGGCGCAACTTATTGGGGCTTTACATTTGTTGGGGATTGTTCTCCGTGGGTTGGAGTTTTGATTTACAGAACAGCCAGCCACAAACCGATTTTAAAATGAGCCTTTACTCTGCAAGAGTTGGAGTTGACTTCTTCTACCGTGAAAGCAATAATGGATATAAGATACGCAGTTTAAGTGGTTTCAAGGAGAGCGATGGGACTCCACTCCTCAACTACAACAACAATTTCGACGGCATCAAGGTAAAACAGACGGGGGTGAATGTCTATTATATCTTCAACAAAAAGTTCTCTTACCCGGCAGCATATAGCCAAACGACACAGCAACGCAGGAATGCAGGCTCATTCATTTTAGGCATGAACTACAACAAACAGGAGTTTGAGCTAGACCACACTGCACTTGACACAAAAATACAGGAGCAACTTTCACCGGAGCTCATGTTCAACAAAGCCTGTTATCAAGATCTGAGTATTAACTTCGGGTACAGTTACAATTGGGTGTTTGCAAAGAATTTCCTAGCCAACATATCACTGACACCGGCTATCGGATACAAAAACACTTCATTTAAAATACACGACAGCAAAGAATTGCTGTCGAGTATCAATTTTGATTTCATAACACGCGCCTCCATCATTTACAACAACGGCAAATATTATGTAGGCACATCTCTTGTATCAAACACCTACGCATACAACAAGGACAGGTTATCCATAATCAATGGCTTTGGCATCATAAAAGTAATTTGCGGATTCAACTTCTGGAGAATGAAGTAGCCTTTTATTAGAAACGCATTCCCACTGTAGCCATTGCTGTGTGATTGATACAATCGACCTTGGCAGCAGGATTTGCATATTCAGTATCATAAAATGGGTAAAAATCAGCCTTTTGAGCCTCCATCATATAAGCCACATCGAAATAGAAACTCTTGCCGCGGAAGCCGAAACCACAAGTGACAATATTCTTTTCATAACGGTTCATATAATCTGTAGATGTTTCTGCCACACTTGCATTACACATATCCTTATATGCATCCCTTGCAAAAGGTGATGTTATGTAGTTGTAACCGACACGCACCGCAATACCCTCGACATTTATTTCCGCTCCCAAACGCGCGGTGTGCTGGGATTTCAGATTACACTTTATTTCCTCATTCTGTGCCAATGGAACATACTCGTTACCCTTATATTCCGCGGTAGAATAACCGGCAAACTCATACTCCGCATTCAACGCGAGATATGTATCAAAGGTATATGACATTGATGCGTTGAAACGCCATGGAGAGCTCAATCTTGTAGTGTTAAAGAGTTCAGTGCCATATCTTTCAGAATCAACTGTGCTAAATGTTTTGTAGTCAGGATCAGTAATCGCAGCCCAAGAGTATTCTTTCAGGTAATACAGAGTTGGAGTATGTACAGAAACACCCACCTTGAAAGGCGAATATTCAAATGGACGATAAATTGCACCAAGTTTTAAATCATAACCCGTACCTTTTAACATCAGATCATTCTCAATAGTGTATATTGCTCCAACATCATCAATTTCACTATAAGCCGAATAACGATTACAATCAACATTTGAAACACTCACGGTTGCACCAAGATAGAGCCTATCCATTATATTTGCCGAGAGATTGAAATCAATCACATGTACACCGCCTCTTGTCTCCTCATAATACGCCAAATCAGAGGGTGGCCAAACAAGCGAGTCACCAGGATAAGTAATAAAGTCATTACCATTACCCAGCCACGCATCGGCATCGGCAGCGAGAAGCGGCAACCAACTTGAGTTTAAATCGGTATAATCCCAACTGGTGAGGTTCTTAAAGTCAAATGGAGAGTCATTATAAAGCTGTCTCATCACAAATTGCTGTGAAAATCCATTGCTTGCACCACTCATTTCAAACTCACCTGTCAAATTATTCTTATAACGATATCCCAAACCAAAATTCAAATACTTTAACCTGTCTCCGTCATAGTTCATGGAAAACAGCATGGCAGTATTTCCTACAAAAGCATTAAGTTTATCACTTGTGGTCACCCGTCCTTCGTAATTAGCCTTATTGGTTTTTGCATTCAAACCGGCCGTAAAAGCGAAATCATTACTACGGTACATAGCAGTGCCGGCAGGGTTGGTAGCCATTGTGGAAAGATCTGCGCCCAATGCACTCATTGAACCGCCCATACCTATGTAGCGCGCCGTACCGGCAAGATCATTGTCAAAGATAGACGATATATTGTACATGTTTTGCGCATTCAAACAGAGTGGCAATGTAAAAAGGATATATAACAAGCGTTTCATAGTAATTCTTATTTTCAAATTAGACCTGCAATTGATATAATCCGGCAGTTTCATCTGCGACCGCCACTGCGTCCACCGCCGCCACGACTACCACCACTACGACTGCCGCTACTACTTCTTGTTGAAGAAGCTCCCGAACGGGAAGAGCCAGAGCTGCGTGACACACTTGTGCTACTTGGTCTGTTGTATCCGCCCGACGACCTACTACCGGAGCGATTCTCAACAGATGAGCCACTGCGGCGTGACGATGTACTGTTGCTACCGTTTGCTCTTGTAGAGTTGGCGTTACGCTGTACATTGCTACTATTCACTGATGTACGGGGCTGTTGTTGACGACGCACAGTTCCGGAAGTACTATTCCCTGTACGCTGGCTATTGCCGGAAGTAGTACGCACCTGCTGTTCGCGACGAGGATTACTGTTACCATTGGATGTACGCACCTGCTGCTCACGACGGGAATTGCCATTACCATTGGATGTACGCACCTGCTGCTCGCGACGAGGTTAGCTATTACCACTGGTCGTACGCACCTGCTGCTCACGACGGGAATTGCTATTACCACTGGTCGTACGCACCTGCTGCTCGCGACGAGGTTTGCTATTACCATTGGCAACCGTAGTACTATTATTGCGTCTGTTACCCCTATTTGTTGCCAACATGCCTATTGTAGGTACATTACGATTTACATATCTGGGATACATAGTTCCGTGGTGCGGCCTGTGAGCATACCAATTGTGTGAATGCCAATGATTATAGCCATTATAGCACCAATTATGATGGTGATAATGGGGAGTGTACCAATTGTAATATGAGCTCCATCTCCATCGGTTCCACCAGTAGTTATTATAAGAATAGTAATACATATTACCCAATGTCGGATATATATTGATTGCATATCCATCGTCATAGACATAC
>JAFNWA010000054.1 GCA_017383665.1 Bacteroidaceae bacterium
AAAGGAATATAAACAATAACCATAAAAAACCACATTATGTCAATCAAACAATTGAAAAAATGCTTTTTATTGACTGCAGTAGCGCTATTATGCGTATTCAGCAGCAATGCACAAGCTACTTTCGAGAAGGGTAAACTGTACCACATCTACGGTGCAGGAGAAACCGAAAACCTTGTAGCAGAGAAAATAGACGAGACCGCGGGTTTTGCGAATTTCGACAAAGAGGATTATTCAATCTATTGGAAGATTTCAGAACTCTCTGGCAGTTGGCGCATCATTAACCCAGTCACCAACAATGCGCTCCGCGCAAATGGCAACCGCGTTGAAATTGGTGAGAACAATGGTTCAGATGAGGCACAGTTATGGAAATTTGAGGATGGATTGCTGATTCCCGCCAACAACCCGACATACGCTGCTGCAAAAGGTAAGGGTGGTACAATCATTCTTATCAAGAAAGAGAGAGCAGCAGGCATGCGAGCTGCAAAATTTAAAATAGAAGCATCACCATACGCAGGTTTTGACAGCGACCTCACATATCAGATTTGCCCTGTAACAAAGCCTGGTCAAGTGTTGGGTAATGGCGATTCAAGCGAGAACAATGCAGCGATTGTGAGCGAGGACACTGTTACAGGCAACAGAGGACAATATTGGAGCATCAAGACTATTGACCTGTTCACTTTTGCGATTGAAGGAGCTTTCTATGGTCTTCATTTTGATGACGGAGGTGATAACGCAAATATTGATTACCTGCTCCAGTGGCCTGCCAGAGCCGGTGAATGGAACAATGCGAAATTTCACTTTGAGCCGGTTGCGAAGCAGAATGGTGTATATCTCATCACTTCTGCGGCAAAGGACAGCACAATGTATGCCCTCAAAGATGGTCGCATGATGCTTGTTGAAAAGAATCCAAAGGACAAAGATGCATGGTTCACATTTGTACAGGTGGAGAAACCGAAAGTAAATGCGCCACATTGGGAGGATGAAAGCATGTTCGCCGAGAACAAGGAACGAGGCGTGGCAACATACATGCCATATGACAACACAAGCAAGATGCTTGCAGACGCAGAATACTACGCAACACCTTGGACAGAACCAATAAACAACCGTTACATGAGCCTTAATGGTACTTGGAAGTTCAACCTTGTAAGTGAGCCCGAATCACGCCCACTTAACTTCTTTGAGGAAAATTTTGATGCAAGCAATTGGGACGAACTACCCGTACCTTCAAACTGGGAGATGCATGGATATGACAAACCCATCTACAACAATGTAGAGTATCCACATGCAAACACACCACCGGCAATCAAAGCAAGACCAGGATATAATGACAATGGCAGCAACTACGGTATCAACCCTGTAGGTTCATACATTCGCACATTCGAGGTTCCTGAGGATTGGGACGGTCGCCGCACATTTATCCACTTTGGCGGTATATATTCAGCTGCATTCGTTTGGTTAAACGGTGAGTATGTTGGTTATACACAGGGGGCGAACAATGTTGCAGAGTTTGACATCACGAACTTCCTGAAGAAGGGTGAGAACAAACTTGCAGTTCAGGTGTTCCGTTGGAGTGACGGTTCATATCTTGAGTGCCAGGATATGTTCCGCATGAGCGGTATCTTCCGCGATGTATATCTCTACAATGTCCCATTGACAGCTGTCCGCGACCACTACATAACAAGCAAACTGTCTGCCGATCGTTATACAGGCGAGATGAATATTAACCTTGAAATTGACAACAGAGATTTCATTCCTGGTCTCAAAACAATCAAGGTAGAGGTTTATGACCCCAATGGCGAACTGGCCGGTGAGGGAGAGACTGTTGTGAACACTGCCGCAAAAATTGCATCACCGACAGCCAATATCAATCTTGAGGTGTACAATGTCAAGTTATGGAGTGCAGAAAAGCCAAATCTCTACACAGTACGCATTGCGCAGTACGACGAGGATGACAACGAGGAGATGGCATTCTCCACTAAGCACGGCTTCCGTGATATCGTAATAAAGAATTCTTTGGTGTATATCAACGGCCAGAGAGTCTTCTTCAAGGGAGTGAACCGCCACGACACTCACCCGGTATATGGCCGCGCCGTTACAACTGAGTCTATGCTGCAGGATGTAATCCTAATGAAGCAGAACAACATTAACACAATACGCACAAGCCACTACCCCAATGCGGCCAAGATGTATGCAATGTTTGACCACTATGGTCTTTACTGCTGCGACGAGGCAGATTTGGAGAACCACGCGAACCAGAGCCTGTCGGACCGTTCATCTTGGATTCCTGCATTCGTTGACCGCATCAACAGAATGGTTCTTCGTGACCGCAACCACGCAAGTGTTGTAATGTGGAGTTTGGGTAACGAAGCCGGCAATGGCAGCAACTTCGGTCCATGTTATGACGAGGCAAAACGCCTTGACAGCCGTCCGGTTCACTACGAGGGCACACGCTCAAGCGGCGACTACGGTGGTGGCCGTTTCAGCGACTTCTACTCAAAAATGTACCCGGGCCAGGCTTGGATGGACAAATACACAAACGACTTGGACAAGCCAATGTTCATTTGCGAATATGCACATGCAATGGGCAATGCAATCGGAAACCTCAAGGAGTACTGGCAAAAGATTGAAGCATCAAACTCATGCGTCGGTGGTTGTATATGGGATTGGGTTGACCAGGCTATCTACGATCCACAGGAGATGAAAGAGGGCGTTTACCGCATACACACAGGCTACGACTATCCGGGCCCACACCAAGGCAACTTCTGTTCAAACGGTATCGTTCCTCCGACACGCGAGGAGAGTGCCAAGCTAAAGGAGGTAAAGGCTGCTCACCAGTTCATTGACATCACAATGCCCGAGGTATGCACCGAGTTCGACGGCGGTATCGTTACCATTGCAATGAAGAATAAGTACAACTTCACCAACCTCAATGAGTTTGATGTAATCTATGACATTGTTAAGAACGGCAAAATCGTCTATACAGGTACTTCACCAATCCCATACACCGAGAGCGGACAGACCGGTAAGGTATGGCTCACTGTGAAGAAGGCAAACATCAATAAGGCTATCAAGAAGGGCGACGAGTTGCTAATCAACATCCGTGTTGTTCACCGTGAAGCACAGCCTTACGCACCTGCAGGTCATGAAGTTGCCATGGGACAGTTCACACTTGCCGAGCGTGCACCTCTTGCAGAAATCGAATCAAAGGGTACACCTCTTGCAGCAACATCGTCATTGCACGAGACAATAATTGGCAACGAGAATGTATCATTGACATTCGATGCAGATCAGGCACAACTCACTGCACTTGCATTCGGTGGCAAGAACATCATTGCCGACGGACAAGGCTTTGTATATGACAACCACCGTTGGATTGAGAACGACCGCTACGGCAACACCTCTAACGGACTTGAGCCAAACGGTGAAATAAGCGTAGTAGAAGAGAATGGCAACACTGTTGTCAAGACTGTTCGCAAGGGTTCGCTCTGTGATACTGAAATCAATTACACAATATACCCACAGGGTATTGTAGATGTAGAGGCTACATTCACTCCAAAGAATGGCGATCTTCGCCGTGCAGGTCTTGTATGCAACATTGACAAATCTCTGAGCAATGTAAACTACTATGCATATGGTCCATGGGAGAACACTGTTGACCGCAAGGACGGTGTCATGGTCGGTCGTTACACAACAACAGCAAACGGCGAGATGGCAGACCGTTATGTAAAGCCACAGAGTAGCGGTAGCCGTGAAGCCCTGCGCGAACTCGTGCTCACCGACAACAACGGTCAGGGTGTAAAGATTGAGACAGAAGGAAATGTCAGTTTCTCGGCCCTCCCATACACTGATGCTGATTTAATGCATGCACAGCACTATTGGGAGATGGGAGAGCGTCCATACACAGTACTTCACCTTGATGCATGGATGCGTGGTATCGGCAACGCATCATGTGGACACGATGTTGGCACACTGCCCAAGTATTGCGTTCCAAACGAAGTGATGACATACAAATTGCGCATTACCCCTGTAAACGGCAAGTAATCAAATAAGCGCACACAATACAATAGC
>JAFNWA010000055.1 GCA_017383665.1 Bacteroidaceae bacterium
ATACAGTGTTCTCTGATGTAGCATCCTTAACGATGAACTTGTCCTTAGGAGAACGACCTGTGTAAACACCTGTCATTACGTTTACTGCGCCAAGCTCTGTAACCTGACCTACTTCAAAACCCTCAAGACCGGGCTTTGTCTCCTCTGCGAACAACTGCTCGTAAGAGGGATTGTGAAGAATCTCCACAGCACCGGTGATACCATACTTGGTAAGATCTAATGTTGCCATAATTCTTAAATAAATTATAAGTTAAAATTTCTTGTTTTTTCTCTCTTTATTTTGAGTGCTACGACACCTGTTTGTCCAAAGTGCCGAAGTTCTCCAAGTGCAAAGATATATTATTTTATTTAATGACCAAAACTAATTAAGGAAAAATTTCCGTAATTACAGCAAAAAAGATAAAAAATGTCTGTTTTTGGTGCTTTTTGAACTGACTTTCAGTTACTGATTTGTCGCGTTTTGCCTGTTTTACCTGTTTTTTGTTGTCGCTTTGATATTGAAAAACCTTGAGTTTGTTCTGTAAAAACAGTGAATACTGACATTTTGTATTTTTTATCTTTCGCAAGCTGTTTATGTAGTTTTTTTTCAATTTATATGTTTTTGATATAAAATTATTATCTTCGCGGTGATAATATCCTCTGTTCGTGGTATGAATTGTCCCTCTTTAGGGGGCGAGCGGAGCGGAGGGGGTAAAAGCGAATAAAAACTACAATCAAATAAAACAATATAAACTATGAGCGAGAAAATTAAAATGCCTTGGGAAGAGCGTCCCCAGGGATGTAACGATGTAATGTGGCGTTATTCAAAGAACCCGGTTATCGACCGCTATGCAATCCCCACTTCCAACAGTATCTTCAACAGTGCTGTGGTTCCTTTTGGCGATGGCTATGCCGGTGTGTTCCGCTGCGACAACAAGGCTGTACAGATGAATATTTTTGCAGGTTTCAGCAAGGACGGTATCAATTGGGAGATTGAGCATGAACCTATTGTGTTCAAGGCCGGAAATACCGACATGATTGAGTCGGAGTACAAGTATGACCCACGCGTGACATGGATTGAGGACCGCTACTGGATTACATGGTGCAATGGCTATCATGGCCCCACAATTGGTATTGCATATACATTCGACTTCAAGGAGTTCTTCCAGTGCGAGAATGCGTTCCTGCCATTTAACCGCAACGGTGTGCTGTTCCCCGAGAAAATCAATGGCAAGTATGCCATGCTGAGCCGCCCAAGCGACAATGGTCACACTCCTTTCGGTGACATATACATCAGCTATAGCCCCGACATGAAGTACTGGGGTGAGCACCGCTGTGTGATGAAAGTAACTCCATTCCCCGAGAGCGCTTGGCAGTGTACAAAAATTGGTGCCGGTTCTGTGCCCATCCTCACCGATGAGGGCTGGTTGCTATTCTATCATGGTGTAATCACCACCTGCAACGGTTTCCGTTACTCAATGGGTGCGGCTCTGCTCGACAAGAACGACCCTTCAAAGGTGCTTTACCGTACAAAACCATACTTGCTTGCTCCTGCTGCTCCATACGAGCTTGCCGGTGATGTACCCAATGTGGTGTTCCCATGCGCAGCCCTCCACGATGGCGACAAGGTTGCAGTCTATTATGGCGCTGCCGATACTGTTGTGGGCATGGCGTTCGGTTACATAAGTGAGATTATAGATTTCATGAAGAAGAATAGCTGTAAATAAATTCTAAAAAGCGAATCCCTTCGTTTTGGGGAGTGAGATTCTTCACTTCGTTCAGAATGACATTTGAAATAGTTACAGGGTGGCAAATCTGCCACCCTGTTGCTTTTTGCTTTAACCGCACTTCGTGCGCTTGAACCTGCTGTCGTTCATCATTTGCCTGTAGAGGCAGACCGGCGTGTCTGCCCAACACATTGGCTGTTGTTTCCGCGGGATTCCGTTCGCGGTTCCCGGGCGAACACATCGGTTCGCCCCTACCTTTAACCGCACTTCGTGCGCTTGAAACTTGGCTGCGCTCGCGGTAAAACACTAAAGCAAGCTTTGTGTTTTGCTCACTTGCACAAGTTTTCACCTTTCCCTTTTCAGTTTTACCCTCTCTTCGAGCCTTTGCATCCACTCGTACCAATTGGGGATGTACAATGTTGCGACAAGGGTGTTGAGCAGCATGCCGAACACTACTGCCGCGCCAAGCGAGAGGCGTGCACCGGCTCCTGCACCGTCGGCAAAGAGCAGCGGCATGACACCAAGTACAAAGGCAAGCGAGGTCATGAGGATGGGGCGCAAACGGACATGTCCTGCCTCGGCGGCACTGTGGCGTATGTCGTTGCCGCCTTTCCTGAAATCGCGTGCGAATTCCACAATGAGAATACCGTTCTTCGCGCTCAGGGCAATGAGCAGCACAATGCCTATTTCGGTGTATATGCTCACCGGTATGCCGGCAATCCAGCATCCGACGATTGCACCGAGCAGGGCAATAGGCACGCCCATGATGGCAGCGATGGGGCTTGTCCAGCTCTCGTACTGTGCGGCAAGCACAAGGTATGCGACAAGCAACGCAAGTGCCAATATTATCATTGTGTTTTGCCCGGCGGCCTGCTCCTGGAAAGCTACGCCTGTCCATTCATACCCGAACTCATCGCCAAGCTGTGCCTTGAACAGCCCGCCAACCTCTTCCATTACCTGGCTTGAACTATAGCCCGGTGCGCTGTTGGCTGTGATGGTTGCGCTGTTGTACATGTTGTAGCGTACAAGCTGGTCGCTGCCAAGAACCTCGTCGGCTGTGACAAAGCTGCTGAACGGTACCATCTCGCCTTTGTCATTGGCAAGGCTCAGCTGCATGATGCTTTCAATGAGTTTCTGGTTCTGCTCGCTTGCCGACATCTTCACCTGCCAGATGCGTCCCAGCAGTACAAAGTCGTTGACATAGAGCGAGCCCATGTAATAACTCAGGGTGTAGAGAACATTGCCGATGTCGAGCCCCATGGATATGGCTTTGTCGCGGTCGATGTTGATGCGGTACTGCGGCACATCGGCTTCGAACGAACTGTTCATGGAGGCAATTGCCTTCTCGCTGCCATACTCCTGTGTAAGGGCATCGACTGCCTTCTGCAGTTCGGTCATGCCAAGTGCTTTGCGGTCCTCTATCTGCATCTGCAAGCCGCCTACATTGCCGATGCCGGGAATGGCAGGGGGGACAAAGGCGAAGCATTGTGCCTCTTCAATCTCAATGTATGCCTGGCGGTTGAACCGCTCGACAATAGCTGCTGCTGACTCGCCCTTTGCTTTGCGCTCGCTCCAGTCCTTGAGCACCACGAACACGCTTGCGGCATTGCTCTGCCTGCCGCTGTTCATTATGCTGAAACCGCTGATGCTGATGTTGGTTTTGACCTCGGGGTAGGATGATATGATTTTCTCTACCTTGTCGGCAACGGCCTCGGTGCGCGAGAGTGAACTCGCCGGTGGCAGCTGTACGCTGACGATAAAATAGCCGTCGTCCTCGTCGGGGATGAATGTTGTGGGCTGTACCTTGAACAGGTAAACGGCTAGCGCAACCATTGCGGCAAAGCTTATTCCGGCTATCCACGCACGGCGCAATAGGAACGATACAATCCAATCGTAGCCTCTCTGCACAAAGTCATATGCTTTGTTGAAGCCACGGAAGAACCAATTTTTCTTCTTTTTCGTGGGGCGCAGCAACAGTGCACTGAGCGCAGGGCTCAATGTCAAGGAGTTGAAACCGCTGAGCAGGGTGGCTGTGGCTATGGTGAGCGCGAACTGTTTGTAGAGCTCGCCCGATATGCCACCAATCATAGTGGTGGGTATGAACACTGCCATCATCACAAGTACAACTCCAATGATGGGGCCGCTTATCTCCTCCATTGCCTTTTCAGTTGCTTCGCGTGGCGACAGCCCCTCCTCGTCAATGATGCGTGTGGCGTTCTCTACCACCACTATGGCGTCATCGACGACTATGGCTATGGCAAGTATAAGGCCAAAGAGGGTAAGCGTGTTTATTGTGAAGCCGAGCAGCAGCATGACAGCGAGTGTGCCGATGAGTGATACGGGGATGGTGAGGCAGGGGATGAGTGTCGCTCTCCAGTTCTGCAGGAAGAGGAATATCACAAGTATAACCAACAATGTGGTCTCGAGCAGGGTGTAGAGTACCTCATGTATTGAACTGCGCACTACATCGGTGGTGTCAAGCGCAATCTGGTACTCGACTTCGGGCGGAAAGGCTTCGGCCAATTCCTCCATCTTGGCTTTTACGGCTTTTGACACGGCAAGCGAGCTTGAACCGGGCGACTGATAGACTGCTATTGCCGCAGTGGGCTTGCCGCGAAGCTTTGACGATGAGGAGTAGGTCTCGCTGCCGATCTCTATCTTTGCAATGTCACCAAGACGCAGCATGTCGGTGCCGTTATTGCGGATGACAATCTCCTCGAACTCCTTGGCATCGCTCAGGCGCCCCTGCACATTTAGAGTATATTGGAAGGCGTTGTCGGCGCTCTCATCGAGTGTCTGTCCCACATAGCCTGCAGACACGGCAAGGTTCTGCTTGCTGATGGCCTGATACACCTCGGCAGCCGAGATGCCTCGTATGCGCATTGCCTCGGGGTCGAGCCACACGCGCATGGAGTATTTGCCGGCACCCATAATCTCGGCACCGCCGACTCCCGGTGTACGGCTCAGCTGGTCGATAAGTTGTAGCTGTGCATAGTTCGAGAGGTAGAGTTGGTCATAGTTCTCGTCGCCTGTGAGGGTGATGAAGAGCACGATGTTGGTCGATTGTTTCTGCACCGTCACTCCCTGTTGGGTAACTTCGCTCGGCAATGAACTGAGCGCAATGTTCACCCTGTTCTGTACCAGCACGGTTGCCATGTCAATGTCCGTGCCTACCTCGAATGTCACGGTGAGGCTGTATGTTCCCGATGAGGATGATGTGGAACTCATGTATAACATTCCGTCAACACCGTTGACCTGCTGCTCGATGGGGATTCCCACGGTTTGGGCAATGGTCTCGGCATTTGCACCGGGATAGACTGCCGTCACTTGCACGGTGGGTGGTGTTATGGAGGGGTATTGGTCTATCGGCAGCACAAATAGTGCAGCGCCGCCTGCCACAAGCAACAGCAGCGACAGCACTGTTGCAAAAATGGGGCGTTCAATGAAGAATTTGGAGAATTTCATAATTGTCGGTTGTTTGGTGAAGTTAATTTGTCATTTCAACGACTGAGAAGGAGGAGAAATCTCTTTGAATGTTGTTTGCATTGTAGGAGTTCCCTCGTCGCCACGCTCTGTCGGGATGAACTGTGTGTAATCACTCCATTATGGGTTGGATTGGCATTCCGTTGCGCACTTTGAGCAATGCTTTTGTCACATAGCGTTCGCCCGGTTCAAGGCCGCCGGTGACAAGGCGCAGGGTGTCGTCGATTATGCTGCCGGTCTCAATGCGGCGGTATTCCACCTCGTTCTGCCTGTTGACGACATATATGAACTTGCCTGTCTGGTCGGTGCCAATTGAGGCATCCTTTATAAGCAGGGCGTCTTGTAACTTGTCGTATGGCATGGTTATGCTTATGTAGCTGCCGCTCTTGAGAATACCGTCTCTATTGGGCAGTTCGGCTCGTATCTGCAGCGTTCCGGTGCCGGTGTTGACATTTGGGGCAAGGTAGTCTATGGTGGCGTTGCGGCTGATGATGTTACCCTCGCCAAGTGTGAAGGTGATGAGGCTCTGGTCAATGCCGCCGGTGCCAAGTGCTTTCCTGAACCACTGTATATCGGGGATGTTGAAGAAGGCATACATGGTGTTGTCCTTGTAAAGGCGGCATAGCTCCACGGGTGACATCTCGCCGGCAATGTATGCACCCGTGGGCTGCAGGGTGAGGCTTATGCTGCCATCGGCCGGTGCTGTAATGTAACAGTAGTCGAGCTTGGTCTGCGCGCTCTTCAGTGCCGCCTTTGCGTTTGAGACTGCGGCATCGCTGCTCTCTACATTGCTCTTTGCCTGCAACAGTTCAATTTTGCTCACGGCATTGCTGCTGCTTGCTGCCAGCATGCGCTCGTAGTTGCTCTTGGCATACTCCTGCCGGGCAATGGCTGTCTGCAGGGTTGCCTGCGCCTGTGCGACGGCATTCTCGTAAAGGGTCGGCTCGATGACATATAGCAGGTCGCCTTTCTTCACGCGGCTGCCCTCGGTGAAGTTGCGTTTTATGATGCTGCCGTTCACGCGTCCCATAATGGAGATGGTGGCTTCGGCCTCGAGATAACCCGGGTATTCGCGTGTGAGGGTGATGTCCCTGACAATTGGTGTTGCAACCTCAATGGGTAGTGCCATGCCGCCGGTGGCCGGCTCGCTCTTCTTGTGGCATGCTGTAATGGCAAGCAGTGCCACGGCAAATATCAAATTTTTCATATAGTTTGTTTTTGGATTTTGTTACCATCCGCCGCCAAGGGCTTCGTAGATATGTACAAGGTAAATGAGCGAGCCGCCCAGTGCCTGTACAAGGTAGTTCTGGTAGGTGAGCAGGGTGCGCTGTGCATCAAGCACATTCTGGAATTGTGTCAACCCCTGTTTGTAGAGCTCGAGTGAGAGGGTGAGGGTCTCCCGGTTCTGGTTTACCGCCTCGCGCAGGGCTGCAATCTGTGTTATGGAGTTCTCGTACTGTGACATGGCGCTCTCAACCTCTTGCAGTGCGGTGAGCATCTTGCCGTTGAAGTCGAGTATGCTTGCGTCGAGTGCGGCACGCGCCTCGCGTGTGGCATTGACCCTGTCGCCTCCGCCAAAGATGTTCCATTTTATGGTTGGGGCAATCTCCCAGGTGAGGCTGCGGGAACGGAAAAGGGTTTTCATCTCTCCCGACTGAAAGCCTATCGAACCATTGATGAATAGCTGTGGAAACCAGTCGCGCTTGCTTGCTCCAAGCAGGGCTGCATTTGCCTCAACCTGTCTCTCGGCAGCGCGTATGTCGGGGCGGCGGCGTAGCAGTTCTGCCGGTATGCCAACGCCTATGGGTGTGCTGTATGTAGGCAGGGCGTATTCCTCGGGCAACCAACCATTGAGTTCCTCGGGGTTTGTGCCAAGCAGCACAGCCATTGAATAACGGTAACTGTCGATGGTGGCCTGCATTGCCGGAATCTGTGCTTTGGTGCTGTAATAGACGCTACGCGCCTGTGCAACATCGAGTTTGGAGGCGAGGCCGCTGTCGTAGCGCGAGACAACGATGTCCATTATCTCCTTCTGCGACTCGGTGTTCCAACGAAGCACTTGCATCTGTGCCAGCGATTGGCGCAGTGAGAAGTAGGTGGTTGCGACATTGGCAATGAGTGATACCATAACGGCATTGTATTCCTCTTCGGTTGCCATGAATAGCTTTTTCTGTGCTTTGGAACGCATGTAGATGCTGCCGAATACATCGGCTTGCCATTGCATTGATACAGCTGTGCTGAACTCGCCCTCCCACGCCTCGTTGTACAGAGTGGATGCAATGTTCCCGCTTGTCTTTGCGCGTTGCCAACCCACTCCCAGGTCGAACTGTGGCATTAGGTTACTTTGTGCAACACGCCATGCGGCACGCGCTTTTTTGATGTTCTCCATTGCAGCAAGCACCGAATAGTTACTGCCTCCGGCAACGGAAATGAGCGAGTCGAGCACAGGGTCGTTGAAATTGCGCCACCACTCGTCATCGACAGGGAGCGTCTGGCTGAAATATGTTCCATCGCTCCAGTTCGGTGGTAATGAATTCTCATGATGCTCCCCGCCTTGTTGTGCGGTAGTTCGCAACATTGTTGCGAAGGATAGAAAAAATAAAAAAATGAACCTCTTCATAAATCTTTAAACCTTTAGCAAGGTATAAACACATAGGCAAAGATTTTGGATGCGACAGGTGGGGAAAAGATGTTTTTTTTTAGAAAATTTGGATTTAGGTTAGATAATGCTACCTTTGCGACATGTAGTATAATTTTAACTAAAATTTTAAAGTATTATGAGAGTGAAGGTTTGGAGCATAGTAGCTTCTTTATTGTCTTTGTTTATTTGTGTGGTAGTCGTAGTTACGGCATTTATTGACAATGCTACATTCCTGAGTCGTTTGCACACAACA
>JAFNWA010000056.1 GCA_017383665.1 Bacteroidaceae bacterium
GATCAGATACCCGTGCCATGAAAAGAGATACATCCCTTGTTACTATGTTAAACCTCAAAAAGATGTTCGGCCTAAACCCGAACGAGACAAAGCCACGCACAGAAATAATGGCTGGTATAACAACATTCCTTACCATGTCATACATTCTGGCAGTAAACCCAAGCATCTTCTCGGGAATCATGCCCGAAGGCGCAGTTTTCACAGCCACAGCACTTGCAGCAATCGTCGGATGCCTTGTAATGGCATTCTGGGGCAAACTCCCATACGGTCTTGCACCGGGCATGGGACTCAACGCCTTCTTTGTCTATACTATTTGCGGCATCATGGGCTACACCTGGCAATTTGCGCTCACAGCCGTGCTTATTGAGGGTATCATATTCATTCTGCTCACAATCACCAATGTGCGCGAGGCCATTGTAAACGCCATACCCCTTAACCTGAGATACGCGATTGGTGGCGGCATCGGACTTTTCATCGCCTTCATCGGCCTGCAGAGTTCGGGCCTGGTCGTAAAACAAGACAGTACGCTCGTAACCCTTGGCGATATAACTTCGGGGAGCGCTTTGCTTGCCTTGATAGGACTTGTAATAACAGGCGTACTGTACATAAAGAAAGTGCGCGGAGCAATGCTTATCGGTATCCTGGCAACTACATTTATCGGCATTCCTATGGGCGTGACCGGTGAAATCACAAACATCATAGATACACCGGCATCCATTGAGCCCATTTTCTGCAAATTTGAATGGGAAAATGTATTTACGCTCGACATGCTTGTAGTGGTGTTCACCCTGCTGTTCATTGACATGTTCGACACCATAGGCACCCTTGTCGGTGTTAGTACAAAAGTTGGCATGATTGATGAGAAAGGGCGTGTAAAGAACATCAAACAGGCATTCATGGCCGATGCCATTGCAACCACAGCAGGTGCTTGCCTTGGAACATCCACCACCACAACCTATGTTGAGAGTGCTTCGGGAGTCGCTGTCGGAGGCCGTTCCGGACTCACAGCGTTCACAGTGGGTATATGTTTTGCCATAGCAATGCTCTTCTCGCCATTGTTCCTTTCAATTCCGGCTGCAGCAACAGCCCCTGTACTCATACTCGTAGGCCTGATGATGCTTGAGAACATTACAAAGGTGGACTTCCATGACTTCAGCGAGGCTATTCCGGCATTCATCTGCATGATAGCCATGCCCATGACCTACTCCATCTCAAACGGTATCCTGTTGGGTATTATAGCTTATGCTGTAATAAACCTCATGTCCGGAAAGTTCAAGAAGCTTACACCTACAATCTGCATACTTGCACTCCTGTTCATCATGAAATTCGCATTTATGAAACCCGGCGATGATGTTGAGAAGCCTATCCCCACAACAGAAATCCAGGATGTCTTCAATTCGGCAAATGTAAATGTGTTTAAATCAACAAATGTGGTAAAGAGCAACAAGAAAGAGCAGATTCTTGCCGCACTTAACATCAACGATATAGAAGATGCAGACGCCGAGTATAGCAAATACATTGTCGCCGAGCACATAATCAAAAAGGGTTCCATTGATAAAGTCAGCGGTTTCAATGTCGTAGGCGCAAACATCAGCAACGAGAACCTCCCTCTTTACGTTGCGAACATCAACAAAACGACAAAATATGTAATTCCAATCGTCCGCAACCAGGTATACTATGGATATATCTCACTCGACGAAGACGGCAAGACCATCTATGGTGTATACCTGCCTAACATAACCGGTACACAGACACACTAAACCGGAATACAGAAATATCTTATAAAATGTTTTCGGCGGCCTTAAAAGCTGCCGAAAACATTTTATTATAGCGACAGCCACACACCTCTTTTCAATATTTTTTATATCTTCGCAATATCAAACAAAAAAACAAGGTGATACTTAACTATATTTGGATTGCATTTTTCATTCTATCGTTTGTCATTGGACTTGGCAAACTGATATTCATGGGAGACACATCCGTGTTCCCCGAGATGATGGTAGCCACATCAGACTCGGCCAAGAGTGCATTTGAGCTGTCACTCGGACTCACCGGAGTACTGTCACTATGGATGGGTATAATGAAGATAGGCGAGAAAGGAGGCCTTGTTGCCGCGTTGGCAAGAGTATTGAGCCCGGTACTGACAAAGATATTCCCCGATGTACCCAAGGGACACCCTGCTATGGGCACAATGTTCATGAACTTCTCGGCAAACATGCTGGGACTTGACAATGCCGCCACACCAATGGGGCTGAAGGCAATGCAGGAACTGCAGGAGATTAACCCCAAGAAAGATACCGCCAGCAACCCCATGATAATGTTCTTGGTGCTGAACACATCGGGGCTCACGCTTATTCCAATATCGGTACTAACATTCCGCACCGAGGCCGGTGCCGCCAACCCCACCGATGTCTTCCTGCCAATACTCATTGCCACGACAGTAGCAACACTAGTGGGTCTCATAGTAACAAGTATCTACCAGCGCATCAACCTCTTCAACCGCACTATGATGCTGTTCATCCTTGGCGTGTGCCTATTTGTTGCAGGCGGCACATGGGGCATGATGCAACTTTCACAGGTACGTATTGAGGCCTTGTCAACATCTGTTGCCGGCGTCATACTGTTCTCGATAATAATACTGTTCATCGTTGCCGGAATGCGGGCAAAGATAAATGTTTACGAAACATTCATCGAGGGCGCAAAAGAGGGGTTTGGAACTGCAGTACGCATCATCCCATACCTGATTGCAATATTGGTTGCAATTGCCGTGTTCCGCGCATCGGGTGGCATGGATGTCATTATGGACGGCATCGCAGGTATCGCAAGTACATTTGGAGCAGACAGCAATTTTGCCGGAGCTATACCGACTGCAATAATGAAGCCACTGAGTGGCAGCGGGGCACGCGGCATGATGGTCGATGCAATGGACCACTATGGCGCAGACTCCTTTGCCGGGCGCCTCGCATGTATTTTCCAAGGCGCAACCGATACCACTTTCTACATCCTTGCTGTATATTTTGGCAGCGTTGGAATAAAGAAGACACGCCATGCACTTACCTGCGGACTGCTTGCCGACCTTGCAGGCATCATAGCAGCAATAATCGTCGCATATATTTTCTTTGGCAATGCCGACCAACCCCAAGTAGTACAACAGCGAACCAATAACGACACACAATGCACTTGTTGCAAACTCCATGGACCAACTCAAAACCACACTCTTTGCAACGACAGCAGTCTCATTGACCAGCCGCATTGCCACAAGCATATTCCAAGATGTCAACCTCTGCAGTTACACAAGGACACCACTTATCTTTGGTACAAGCCTTTTGAGCATGATACAACATTTGCAGTACATACCGGGCAAGTATCATTGCAGCAATTTTAGTGGAATACATTATATAACCAACTGTCATATCGACCGCATGGAAGATATCTATATTTTAGATTTCTCGTCGCTACGCCCTGTCGAAATGACAAAAAACATAACATTATGATAAGTTACCAGACCGACGGCGTCAAGATGCCGGCAATCAAAAAGCGTGAAACTACAGCATGGATAAAGGCCGTTGCGGCTTCATACTGCAAGAAGGTGGGCGACATTGCCTATATCTTCTGCGATGACGAAAAGATTCTTGAAGTCAACCGCGAATATCTGCAGCATGACTATTACACCGATATTATCACATTCGACTACTGCGAAGACGATGTCATCAGCGGCGACCTTTTCATCTCGCTCGACACCGTGCGCAGCAATAGCGAAATGGTGGGTGCCACATACGAGCAGGAGTTGCACCGCGTGATTATCCACGGCATTCTGCACCTTTGCGGCATAAACGACAAGGGCGAGGGAGAACGCGAGATAATGGAAGCCTGCGAGAACAAGGCATTGGCAATGAGATAAAGAAAAAGAGCAGGCTCTGATTCCTTAAAAGATTTATGAGCCTGCTTTTCTTATAACCGTTAAATTCTACAATTTCAACCCGTCGAGCAATGCACAGAATTTTTCAATGCCGTCGCGGATTTCGCTTATGAGTACAAACTCGTTAGCGGTGTGTGAACGGGTGGTATCGCCGGGTCCCATTTTCAATGTAGGGATATCTCTAACCAATGATTGGTTCGAGAGTGTTGGCGAGCCGTATGGTTTACGACCCAACTCCACGGCACGCTTTACAAGAGGGTGCCCAACAGAAATTGCTGAGGAGTTTAGCCTGGTTGAACGCGCTGTAACATTGCTGCTTACGCTTGATTTTATAAGTTCAAGCAATTCCTTGTTCGAATAGCACTCATTGCTGCGTACATCAACAATAAAACTGCATTTATCCGGGATTACATTATGCTGCGTGCCGGCCTCAATTTGGGTAACGGTCATCTTTACATCGCCCAAAAGTTCCGAAGTTCTACTACAGTTGTGGTTGCGGAACCACTCAATATCGGCCATTGCCTTGTATATGGCATTGACGCCCTCATTGCGCGCGGCATGGCCTGAAACGCCCTCGGCCACACAGTCGAGCACCATAAGCCCCTTTTCGGCAATAGCCGGCTGCATGGATGTTGGTTCACCCATTATGGCACAACTTATAGGGGGCAACAAAGGCAACACGGCTTCAATTCCGTTTGCGCCTGAAACCTCCTCCTCGGCCGATGCAAGGAATATTGTATTATAGCGTTGAGGCTTCTGGCATATCTTGTAGAATACCTGCAACAAAGTAACCAATGAAGCTCCATCGTCATTACTGCCAAGACCATATATGGCTTCACCCTCCACAATTGGCGTAAAGGGAGGAGTACTCCAACCGCTCACAGGCTTTACGGTGTCAATGTGGGCATCAAGCAGCAAGGTTGGAAGCGAAGCATCAAAACCCGGTGCAACACACCACAGGTTGTTGAGATGCCGGTGCACTTCGCATTGCACAGGAGCACCGCGCTCAATAAAGAGTTGCAGTTTGTCTGTGGCATCACCCTCTTCGCGACTTATTGAAGGGGTGTTTATGAGCACCTTCAACAACTCCACAGCCTGTTTGACATTTGCTTCGGTTACTTTCATACTTTTTTATATTCAGCGCAAAGGTACAACAGGAAATACCTTTCTGCAAAATCCGTTATAGGGATTTTTTCAACAACAAGCAATTATGTGGCAATGGGACAGCCATTACGCGCACAGTTATTTGGTTATTTTTGAATATCGTTGTATCTTTGTACAACAATTCAATAGAACGCGAAACAAATGATTACAGCCGACCAATTAAAGGATATAAAGGAGCGCACAGCAGCTCTGAAACAATACCTTGCAATCGACGAAAAGATAATTCAGGTTGAGGAGGAACAACTTCGTACACAGGCTCCCGGTTTTTGGGACGACGCCAAGAAAGCCGAAGCCCAGATGAAGAAAGTAAAAGCTCTGCAGGCGTGGATTGAGGGCTACAAGGAGGTGAATAACCGCACAGAGGAGGCCGAGATGGCCATGGAACTTTTCCGCGAGGAGATGGTTGAGGAGCACGAGGTTGATGACGCATACGCTCGCGCACTCACAGCCATAGAGGAACTTGAGCTCAAGAACATGCTCCGCGGCGAGGCGGACGACATGGACTGCGTGCTGAAAATCAACTCAGGTGCAGGTGGCACAGAGGCTCAGGACTGGGCAAGCATGCTCATGCGCATGTACATGCGTTGGGCCGAGTCCAATGGCTACAAGGTTACAGTTGCCAACTTGCAGGAGGCCGAGGATGCCGGTATCAAGACCGTGACACTCGAATTGCAGGGACCATACGCATATGGCTATCTCAAAGGCGAGAACGGCGTTCACAGACTGGTACGCGTGAGCCCCTACAACGCACAGGGCAAGCGAATGACCTCGTTCAGTTCTGTTTTTGTCACACCGCTTGTCGATGACAGCATTGAGGTTGTCATTGAGCCTGCACGCATCTCATGGGATACATTCCGAAGCGGTGGTGCCGGTGGTCAGAATGTAAACAAGGTGGAATCGGGTGTACGCTTGCGCTACCAATACAAAGACCCATATACAGGCGCCGAGGAGGAGATTCTCATTGAGAACACCGAAACCCGTGACCAGCCCAAGAACAAAGAAAATGCCATGCGACAATTGCGTTCAATCCTCTACAACAAGGAGATGCAGCACCGCATGGAGGAGCAAGCTAAGGTTGAGGCCGGAAAGAAGAAGATTGAGTGGGGCTCACAGATTCGCAGTTATGTATTCGATGACCGTCGCGTGAAAGACCACCGTACGAACTTCCAGACATCGGATGTAAACGGTGTTATGGACGGCAAGATTGACGGTTTCATCAAGGCGTATCTCATGGAGTTTGCCGATAAGGGAGAGTAATAAAAAACTGAAAGCGGAAAGGTGAAAGGTGAAAGTTAAAAGCTTTCCGCTTTAACCGTACTTCGTGCGCTTAAACCTGCTTCGCTCGCTTTGTGTGTAAGTAAACTTCCACACACTCGCTTACTCGCAGCTTTCCGTTTTCCGATTTAACCTTTCACCTTCAAAATCATGCTTGAGATAGAGAGAAAATTCATTGTCACGGACGACAACTATAAGGCACTTGCCTACCACAGCGACCGCATAGCGCAGGGTTACCTGTGCCGCGAAGGCGGCAATTCAACCCGTGTGAGAGTGCGTGGCGACAAAGGATTCCTTACAATCAAAGGGCCATCACTTGACGGTGGATTGAGCCGTTTCGAATGGGAGAAGGAGATTCCTGCCAACGAAGCTTGGGAATTGCTCAAGTTGTGCCATGGAGGCATCATAGACAAGGTGCGATACCTTGTGAAACACGGGAGCCATGTTTTTGAGGTTGATGAGTTCCTTGGCGAGAATGCCGGGCTTGTGGTTGCCGAAGTGGAACTTGGAAGCATTGACGAGGAGTTTGAAAAGCCCTCATTCCTGGGCAAAGAGGTCACAGGCGACAAACGCTACTACAACTCCAGCCTCGCACGCTTTCCATATAAATGTTGGTAAAGAACAGACAGAAGTGAAAAGAGGTTGACCGGTCAACCTCTTTTTTTCTTGCATCGTTTCATCAACGGCCTTGTAACCAATAGACTGAAAAGTGCCGCAAAAAGGATGCCGACGGTATTGAATACAAAATCTGCCCAATCGCCGGAACGGTACGATGTAAGTTTATATTGTAGATATTCCATTGCACCGCTGAAAAGTACAGGCACTATTATTGCAAAAATCACCATCCAAAGCATTTTCGGTTTTAAAGTAATCTTGAAGTTTTCGTACCAAAAGACACCGGTAAGGGTGAAATACATTACAAAATGTGCAACTTTATCCAGTTCTATAATCTTGCTCGTACGCTCCATATACGGCGGTTTGTAGAATGTGAGACAGAGTATAAGAATCAATGTCAAGAGCGTTAGCAGATATCGCTTTATCAAGGTAATTATCAATCTCATAACAAGTATTATTTGTGCAAATATAAGAAACTGTTCCTATTTATTAAAATATGCAATCACAAAAGTATATATTTACTTCCGGCCAAGACAAACTCGCAATAATTTCAAAACAGTTTCTAACAACTTAACAACTTTATTTATAACTTTGCGGTACATAACAGCTTTTTGGGAATAATTAGGATGAAAGAGTTTTTCTATTTTACTAAAGGACAGCGTAGAGGTATTTCGCTGTTCATTCTTGCTGTTATTATTACCATTTTGATAAAATGGTTTTTGTAAATTAAAGAGATTTGAACATGAATGGAGATTTCAACATACGCGGCAAGAACAGCGACAAGGAGTTTGAGAATGCGTTGCGTCCGCTCTCTTTCCCCGACTTCAATGGCCAGGAGAAGATTGTGAACAACCTGAAGATTTTTGTCCAGGCCGCAAAGATGCGTGGCGAGTCACTTGACCATGTGTTGTTGCATGGCCCCCCGGGATTAGGAAAGACCACACTCAGCAACATCATTGCAAATGAATTGGGCGTGGGATTCAAAGTAACATCGGGGCCGGTACTTGACAAGCCGGGTGACCTTGCCGGTATTCTCACATCACTTGAGCCCAACGATGTGCTTTTCATTGATGAGATACACCGTCTATCACCCATTGTCGAGGAGTATCTCTATTCGGCAATGGAGGACTACCGCATAGACATTCTCATTGACAAAGGTCCCTCGGCCCGCTCGATACAGATTGACTTGAGCCCGTTCACACTCATTGGAGCAACAACACGAAGCGGTTTGCTCACAGCTCCGCTGCGCGCGCGTTTCGGCATAAACATGCACCTTGAGTATTATGACAGCAAGACGCTGGCAGGCATCATAAGCCGCTCGGCTCAGATTCTGGGTGTGACATTCGATGAGGACGCCACATATGAGATTGCGCGCCGCAGCCGTGGAACGCCGCGTATAGCCAACGCTCTGTTGCGCCGTGTACGCGATTTTGCTCAGGTGATGGGTGACGGACACATTACAAACGGTATTGCAAAGATGGCACTCGAAGCTTTGAACATTGACAAGTATGGCCTTGATGAAATTGACAACAAGATCCTCTGCACCATCATTGACAAGTTTAAGGGTGGCCCGGTGGGCATTGGCACAATCGCCACTGCACTGAGCGAGGACCCCGGCACAATCGAAGAGGTCTATGAGCCATACCTTATCAAGGAGGGATTCATCAAGCGAACTCCACGAGGACGCGAGGTAACCGACCTTGCCTACAAGCACTTGGGACGCAGCCGTTTCAGCAACAACGAACAAGGAACACTTTTTTAAAAACAGATACTAAGGATGGGGAAACTGCAATCATTGGTTAAGGACACCGCCATTTATGGTCTTAGCAGCATTATTGGGCGTTTTCTGAATTACTTACTGGTGCCTCTCTACACCGCGAAAATGAGCGCCGACAGCGGCGAGTATGGTGTTATAACGAATGTCTATGCATGGACAGCCATTTTGCTTGTTTTTCTCACTTTTGGTTTTGAGACCACTTTCTTCCGTTTTGCCAGCAATGACAAGACAAATGTCTCAAAGGTCTTCTCAATGTCCATGCAGGTCATTGGTACCCTATGCGGCATATTCCTGCTTGGAGTATTCTGTTTCCTGCCGTCAATAGCCGATGCATTGGGCTACAAGGATAACCCCGAATTTATTGGAATGATGGCAGTGGTTGTTGCACTCGATGCTCTGCAAGCCATTCCGTTTGGTTTGCTAAGGTTCCAGAACCGCCCAATAAAATTCGCATCGCTAAAGCTGTTCAACATCTTCTTGAACATATCCTTGAACCTGTTTGTATTTCTGGTATTGTTTGAACACCCTGGATTGCTTGGCGATATAACCCTCCCGGGCAACAAGGCGTTCTATGTATTCTTCATAAACCTGGTTTGTACAGCATCGCTTACATTCTTCCTTATTCCGGAACTCAGATTGTACCGCCCGACGCGAGATAAGGTCATGCTGAAAAGCATGCTCAGATACTCATGGCCATTACTTATATTGGGCATAGCAGGAATCCTGAACCTTAATGCCGACAAGATAATCTACACCTGGCTTGTACCCGGCGAAGAAGGCACAGAGCAACTTGGCATATATGGCGCAGCTGTAAAGGTAGCCGCCATCATGGCAATGCTGATGCAGGCGTTCCGTTATGCCTATGAGCCCTTTGTATTCAATAACAGCAAGGATAAGAACAGCAAGGATTTTTATGCCAAGGCAATGAAATATTTCATCATTGTTGCAATGCTGGCGTTCCTGGTAGTAATGTTCTACATGGATATAATGAAACACATAATCAACCGCGACTATTGGGATGGTTTGAAAGTTGTACCTATTGTTATGGCTGCAGAGATATTCATGGGAATATATTTCAATCTCTCATTCTGGTACAAACTGAACGATGAGACCTATTGGGGTGCCATATTCTCATTTATCGGTTGTGCGGTACTTTTTGCCATAAATATCATTTTTGTTCCCAAGTTTGGTTATATTGCATGCGCATGGGCATCCTTTGCCGGTTATTTGTCCGCAATGACCATCTCCTATTTTGTTGGGCAGAAGAGGAATGCAATAAATTATGACATGAAGACAATCTTCAAGTTTACGGTATTGTTCCTGACTTTATATGGAACTTCCCTTATACTACCCGATTGGGGTAGCATAACAAAAATGTTGTGCAACACCGTGCTATTGTTCATATTCCTTCTATTCGCATACCGCACAATCAAGCAGGACAGAAGAATAAAAAGCGGGAAGCTGTAAAGCCGGCAAGAGGCATCTTTCATAGGCCTATCATCAGGTTATCCGGCATCTTAGGGACAAACCCCGAAGATATTCTGTATTCACCTTAAAAATATTGAAGCAAACTTTATATTTCTTGCTCGTTTGTTAGTATATTTGCGATATATTAAGGGTGTTAGGACTATGAGTGATGTTATACAGATAGATGTCAAGGCCATACTTAAAGCGAAGGCCGGCAAGAAAGCAAAATATATCCCCCGTTTTGTTGTTTCATATTTGAAAAAAATCATCCATCAAGATGAGGTAAATCTGGCTTTGCGTACTTTTGGGCACAAGAGGGATCTTGATTTCATAAACGCATTCATGGAGTACTTCAACAACTCCTTTGAGGTACACGGTCTTGAGAATCTGCCACAGGATGACCGTCGCTATACATTTGTAAGCAACCACCCTTTAGGCGCACAGGACGGTCTTGGACTAGCGTACATATTAGGACCCATTTATAAGGGCAAAATCAAATTCCTTGTAAATGACCTGCTGATGAACATTCCGCAGATTTCATCGTTTTGGGTTCCAATCAACAAGACCGGCAAACAGGCACGCAATTTTCCACAGCAAGTGAATGCGGCATTTCAAAGTGACAACCACATTGTGATGTTTCCCGCGGGTCTGTGCTCGCGCAAGAAAAAGGGTGTAATAAAGGATTTGCCTTGGAAAAAGACATTCATCCCAAAAAGCGTACAGTCTCAACGAGACATAATCCCCATACACTTCGAAGGTGAGAATTCCAAGTTTTTCTACCGCCTTGCCAACATTAACCAGATGCTGGGGATAAAGTTCAACATTGCCATGCTATACTTGAGCGATGAGATGTTCAAGAACAAGAACAAGAAGTTCAAGGTTACAATTGGTAAACCAATTCCATGGCAAACATTTGACAAGACCAGAAATGCCACAGAATGGGCACAACATGTCCAGGACATAGTATATACACTATAAACAATTACACGCAACAAATGAAAGACATTATTGCACCAGTCCCAAAGGAACTGATTAAAGCAGAACTTACTGAAGACAAGTTGTTGCGCTTTACACACAGGAGCGACAACGAAATATACATTGTAACCGCATTTGACGCACCAAATGTGATGCGCGAGATTGGACGCCTACGCGAAATAGCATTCCGCGCTGCCGGCGGAGGCACAGGCAAGGAGTGCGACATTGACGAGTTCGACACAATGGAGGAGCCCTACAGACAACTCATTGTATGGAACCCGGAGAACAACGACATTATCGGTGGTTACAGATTCATTTACGGCAAAGATGTCCGTTTCAACGAGGAAGGAGAGCCTATAATTGCAACGGCACACGGCATGTTCCACTTCTCGGAGAAATTCCTAAAAGAGGTACTACCCTACACTGTTGAACTTGGCCGTGCTTTCGTTTCACTTGAGTACCAATCAACACGAATGGGATCAAAGAGTCTTTTTGCACTCGACAACCTATGGGATGGTTTGGGAGCTCTGACAGTGGTAATTCCAGATGTCAAGTATCTCTTTGGCAAGGTAACAATGTATCCGTCATACCTCACAAAGGCAAGAGATATGATTTTGTACTTCCTTAAAAAGCACTTTCCCGACAAGGATTCTCTTGTAACACCTGTCGTGCCATTGCTCATTGAAACCAGCGAAGAGGAATTGGCTGCGATTTTCTGCAAGGACAACTTCAAAGAGGACTACAGAATATTGAAACAGGAAGTACACAAATTCAACCTGACAATACCACCAATGGTAAATGCCTATATGGGATTGTCACCGACAATGAAGATTTTCGGCACAGCAGTGAATCACGATTTTGGTGATGTTGAGGAGACCGGACTTCTGATTGCTGTTGACGAATTACAGGATAGCACCAGAATGCGTTACATAGAATCTTTTGTACGCGAACATCCCGAAGCCATCAAACTGACATCCGGAGCAAATAAAGTCTTTTATATTGCCAAAGAGGAGGATTTGACAATTGACTGATAGTAAAACAAAAAACAATCTTGTAGTTCCTGCATTTAATTATTAGAAGGAGTTATCAAATATGAAAGTTGAAATAATAAACAGATCAAAGCACCAGTTACCGGCATACGAAACCGCACTTTCAGCCGGCATGGATTTGAGAGCAAACATAGACGAACCGATAGTACTGCAACCGTTGGAGCGGACTCTTGTCCCCACAGGACTTTTCATTGCATTGCCCGAGGGTTATGAGGCTCAGGTGCGTCCACGCAGTGGTCTTGCTATAAAAAAAGGCATTACTGTTCTCAACTCTCCAGGTACAATCGATGCCGATTACCGCGGAGAGGTGTGCGTGATTCTTGTAAACCTTTCAAAAGAGCCCTTTACCATAATAGATGGAGAACGCATTGCACAAATGGTTGTTGCACGCCACGAACAGGTTCAGTGGTGCGAATGTGATGTCCTGAGCGAAACGACCAGAGGAGCCGGTGGTTTCGGCCACACCGGTGTGTAATCTTCAATGTAAGAATGAAAGGAGCAATTCTTCATATCCTACTTACGCTCACGCTGTTTACAGCAGTTACAGCCAAGAGCCAAAACAATGCAGACAGCATTGATGCCCGAAGACGCGCCATTGAATACTACTTGATGGAGGCAACATCACTCCAAGAACAGGAAAGATTTGATGAGAGCTTTGAGGTTATTGAATATTGC
>JAFNWA010000057.1 GCA_017383665.1 Bacteroidaceae bacterium
GAAAACTGAAATGTGAAAACCAGTCCAAGCTGCTCCCTTAAAATAGGGGAGCTGTCGGCCTGCCGACTGAGGGGTATCGCTTTCATATTTCACTTTTGACAACATTCGCTTTCACATTTAACCGCACTTCGTGCGTTTGAACCTGCTCTCGCTCGGCATAGTAAAAGTAAACTTTTCCTCTGCTGTTAACTCCGTTGATTTTTCGTTCGCTCACTACAAAAGTTAAAACAAGTTTTACTTTCGTTCGCTTAATTGAAAAATTCGCTTACCCGCAGCTTTCCGCTTTCCGTTTTCCGTTTTCCGCTTATTCTTTGTACCACGAGGCATACATTATATAATCATTGGCTATGCGCTCGACAATATCCTTTTGTTGCTCGGGGCTTACTTGCTTTATCTTCTTGGCAGGCACACCGGCGTAAATCCAGCCGCTCTCCACGCGCATGCCCGATGTCACCAGTGCGTTGGCTGCAACAATGGCGCCGCTCTCTACGACAGCATTGTCAAGCACCGTTGCACCCATGCCAATGAGGCTGTTGCTCTCGATGGTGGCACCGTGTATGGTTGCGTTGTGCCCAATGGATACATTGTCACCAATAACGGTCTTTGAGCGCTGAAAGAGTGTGTGCACCACAGCACCGTCCTGTATGTTCACATTGTTGCCGATTGTGATGCTGTTTACATCGCCACGCAGCACTGTGCCATACCAGATGGAGCAGTTGTCGCCCATTGTGACATCGCCTATGACGGCTGCCGTCTCGGCTATGAAGCAGTCTTTGCCAATAGTGGGCTTGAATCCGCGTATTTCTCTTATTATTGCCATTGTTCTTTTATTTGTTCTCTGCCACGGGTGCTGTGCCATCGCCACCTTTGGCGTTGCCCGGTTTTCTGCGGCGGTGGTGTGGGCGGCGTTTGGGTTTTTCACTCTGTGGCTTTGTTGCGTTATCTTGATGTGGTGTTGTATCTTTCGGTTTTTCGCTGTTGCTTTCTGGCTTTGCATTTTGTGGCTTGTAGCCGTTTGCCTGTTTGCCTCCACGCTTGCGGTTGTTCCTCTTGCGGTCGCCTCCGCCACGCTTTTCCTTGTTGCCATTGCCACCATGTCGTGATTTGCCGCCTTTCTGTTTGCTCTTTGGCTCGTAGGCCGGTGCCTCACCAACTGCTGCTGGCAACTCCAGCTTTGGTACATCCTGTTCAATGAAATCCTCGATGCGCTTGAAGTACTCCTGGTCCTCAACATTCACCAATGTAATGGCGCGTCCTTTTGTTCCTGCACGAGCTGTGCGGCCAATGCGGTGTATGTAGTCGTCACAATCGCGTGGAACATCGTAGTTGATGACAATGCGTATGTCGTCAATGTCAATGCCGCGTGCAAGGATGTCCGTTGCCACAATCATGTCAATCTTGCGGCTTTTGTACTGGAACATTATCTCATCGCGCTCGCTCTGCGAGAGGTCGCTGTGCATCTCCCCGACATTGAAACCGTGTTTCTTGAGCGTGTGCGAAATCTCCTTTACTTTTGTTTTGCGCGATGCAAAGAGGATGACTCTCTCGCTGCTCTCGCTATCGAAGATGCTGTTGATGATGCCGAGTTTCTGTCCTTCGTGGCAGATGTAGGCTTGCTGTGTAATGCCGTCGGCAGGCTTTGCCAGCGCAAGAGTAATCTGTAATGGATCTGTGAGGATGTCACTTGCCAGTTTGCGTATCTCTTGGGGCATGGTTGCCGAGAAGAGCATTGTTTGTCGCTCCTTGGGCAATTGCTTGGCAATGGTCATGATGTCGTTGCAGAAACCCATGTCGAGCATGCGGTCGGCCTCGTCAAGAATAAAGAACGACACTTTGGAAAGGTCTATGTTTCCAAGGTTTATGTGGCTGATGAGCCTGCCCGGGGTAGCGACAATGATGTCGGCACCCTTGGACATTCCACGCAGTTCCTGTTCATAGCGTTGACCGTCGTTTCCGCCATATACGGCAACACTCGATACATTCATAAAGTATGTAAAACCTTCGAGCTGACGGTCTATCTGCTGTGCAAGCTCGCGTGTAGGAGCCATAATTACACAGTTTATGGAATCCTCGGGGTAGCCGCCCTGGCACAATCTGTTTAGTACAGGCAACAGGTAGGCTGCAGTTTTTCCTGTACCTGTCTGTGCAACGCCAATGAGGTCGCGGCCTTCCATCAGTGGTTGCAGAGTCTGTTCCTGTATGGGTGTGCACTTTTCAAAGCGCATGGCATCGAGGGCATCGAGCACCTCGTCTTCAAAATCAAAATCGGTAAAATACATCTCTTATCTTGGAGCCCTCAAATAGAGGACTATTGCTATTATTGAGTAAATTATATTAGGCATCCATGCAGCAAGTGCCACAGGCATCTGTTCGGCAAAGGCTGATGATATGCTCTGGAAGAGTATATAGGAGAAACTCAGTGCAAGTCCAATACCCAGCGACAATCCCATTCCGCCTTTCACCTTTCGTGACGATAGCGATGCGCCAATGACGGTCAGGATGAATGCTGCAAATGACATGGCAACGCGTTTATGGTATTCGATTTCAAAGCTCTTCGTATTTAAAATTCCCCTTTCTTTTTGCTTGTTGATATATGCACCCAACTCGGGTGTTGTCATGGTCTCCTGTTCGCCTTCTGAAATCAAGAAATCACTGGGTTCCACATTCAACATGGTGTCAAGCGGTTCTTTTCTGCTTTCCCTTATAATCTCTCTATCCTCGGTGAATTCTCGAATCTTCCAATGGCGTGCTGTCCAAACTCCGGGCCTGTCGGGGTTGTATGTAATTGTTCTTGCCTCCATGTGCGACACAAGTTCCTTACCCTCGAACTTGTCGAGCATAAATCTCCAACCTGTGTTGTTCCTTGATTCATAACGC
>JAFNWA010000058.1 GCA_017383665.1 Bacteroidaceae bacterium
TCGGGCGAGATTGCAAAGAAGATTCAGGACGAGATGACATATCCCGGACAGGTGAAGATTACTGTAATCCGCGAAACACGCGCCGTGAACTACGCAAGATAAGCGATACGCAAAGAATATACCTACCGGGTGCCCACATGGGTACCCGGTATTTTTATAATATTCTATAATTTAACTAATAAATTTTACTACTACGAAAAAGATATTCACAACAGTGGCGCAGATTGAATACTACAACCAATGCGCTGACAGAATCATGCACTAACAAAAAACTTGACACTGCCAGTTTATAGCGTCCTCAAAGTCATTGAGGACGCTTTTTATAACCCTACGCATAACTATGCAGGCCTCCAAGCAGATAGTTGACACCAAAATAGGTGAAGAGCATTGCTACGAACGCAACAATACAGAACAGGTGGAATACTAAAGGCCTTGAAATAAATGGCAACGAACGAGTGTGGAAAGCCACAGCAGCTACCAGCATTGTTATCAGAGCCCATACCTCCTTTGGGTCCCAACCCCAATAACGCCCCCAAGAAAGGTTCGCCCACACAGCACCGGTGAATATGCCAGTCATTAGCAAGATGACAGCCGGATAAAGCAATACACGCCCGACAAGTGCCAATTGTTCAAATTTGGCATCATTACCACGACGATAGCGGTACCACAATGCCACAACAGCATTCACAGCCATTGCAGCAAGCAGCATATATGCAACAATCACTTGAGCCACATGAACGCCTAATAGCGGTGTACGCAACACAGGCATAACGGACGAAGAGGATGAGCCACCCGTAAAAAGAGCCGTAATAAGAGAAACTACAGCAAGTACAAACGAGTAGTACAAAGCCAATGGGAAATGACGGTGTGCCAACATGCCTGCCAACAAAGCACACCACGCAAGCAGCAAAACAGTCTCATATCCATTGGATGCAGGGAAATAGCCTGTCTCTATCCAACGGCACACACCCATGCATGTTATTGCTGCGAACAAGAGTTTTGAAAGGATTAGACAACATCTGCGCATTGCCAACCTCGCTCTACCGGCACTCGAGACCGACAGTGATGCATGCAAGGAAGAGAGAGCCTTGCGAAATCCACTCTTTTTGTCAAAGAACAGACAAACGGCACCAAGCAACAACAGAAGATATCCGAAATAGGTCAGTGGGGTACCCCAAGGATCATATGCAACCAGTAAAGTAACCACTCCACCCATTTCACCGACAGTGTGGCCCGATATATATAGCCTGTATCCATTGTATGAAACGGGATTGTTCATGGAAACTGTTGCACACTTCACATAACCGTCACGGTCATGGAGCCCCAATTGTGCCATGTACCCGGAAGGCTGACCATTCTCCAGTTGCTCTACCGTGAATTTCTCGAGAACTATCCTGAACGGGAGTTTCTTTAATTCGCCTTTCCCCGTTTCATACATTGACGCAGGTGGCGCGCCCTCAGAAACACAAAGAGTCCCCCTCTCGGCCGTCATAAATGTAACTCCGGCACCGGCAAGCACCACAACAAATGCAGTGTGCAACAGAAAGGTTGCGCCCATTCTTGGCATGCGTGATACCAATATATAAAGGAGACCGGAGAATGCCACCACAGCCCACAGAATCACAAACCAAAAGGAGTTATATATATTCTCCAAAACAAAAGTTGTCCCATAAAATTTCTCATAGAAGGTAGCAGCAACAAGCACTGCTATAACAAGAGCCAATGAACCGAATGAGACATTTCTTAGCCAAGCACGCATAGCCCGGAGATTATAGATGTTCCAACAAGACCTTTACTCCAATACCCACAAGAATTATACCGCCAAGCATCTCGGCGCGTAGTTTTTTGCCAATACCTTTACCGCACTTGACGCCCAAAAACACGCCAAGCAACGACAGGACAAACGAGACAAAACCAATGGCAAGCAGAGGATAGAGAAGCGATGACACTACCGTATAGCCCATACAGGAGAATGATATTCCCATAGCAAGCGCATCAATGCTGGTTGCAATAGCCAAGCTGAAAATCACCTTATAACTGGACGGATTGAAATTGCGCTCCTCCTCGGGTTTGAACGATTCAATTATCATGCGCACGCCAAGGAACAGCAACACAGCAAAGGCGAGCCAATGGTCAACAGCCTCTATTTCCGATCTGAATTTATCGGCACAGAACCAGCCTATAAGCGGATTCAATGCTTGGAAGAAGCCGAACATGAATGCCATTATGAGCACAGGGCGCCACACCACCCTTTTTTGGATGATTCCACTTGCTATGGACATTACAAAACAATCCATTGCCAGCGCAAGAGCTGTCAACCAAACTTCAACATGTGTCATAACCCAAATACCTCTCTGTTAAACATAGCGTAAAGATACAACAAAAATAGTTACCAAAATTCCATCCGTTGTAAAAACCATAAAAAAAGTAAAATTGAGAAGCGATTATTGCAAAAACAAAAAAATGCGACTACCTTTGCAACATCTTTTACAGCCGGGGCTATCTGGATTTGACAGCGGGTAGAAAAGGTATGTAAGCACGCAGTGCATTGCCGGTTCGCACTATAATCTGAGCAGGCAAAAATTTATCTGGCAACAATAACTACGCTCTTGCTGCTTAATCGAAGTATAGTAGA
>JAFNWA010000059.1 GCA_017383665.1 Bacteroidaceae bacterium
CCAGCTCTTTGGTACTTTCTGTCGCACAGAAAGTACATATAGCAAGGCTATAGAAAGAATATAAGACAACTGAACAAGGTTGAAGATTGCGAGTATGTGAGTGTAGGTAAATTTACCCACAAAGTGAGCGGAAACAATTTCAAAAAAGTTAAAACTACAATCAATTTTATAAATCAATAGACTACCCCTCCCAGAGTTTGCAGGTGAGGGCTCACTTGCAAAAGTATTGGCTTGTGTGAAAAAAATAGAACGGCAGCACCGTTCTATTTTGCGTTATATACACTCATTGTGTCCTTTATTCTATTCTCTCGCAGTTCTGCATCCACATGGCGTATGAAGTGTCCGATGTCATAATCCAACCGTTTTGCGGGTCAAGGGCGCAGCAGGTTGCTTGTGGGCCGTCGGGCATTGCCGAGCGCTTGAATTGCTGTGTGAAGAAACGGCGTATGAATGTGGTGAGCCATTTCTTTATGGTCTCGCTGTCATATTTGCCGTCAAAGGCCGTTGTTGCCATGAGATGTATTTTCTCAGGGGCAAAGCCGTGGCGCACGAAATGGTAGATAAAGAAGTCATGCAATTCGTAGGGGCCTACAAGATTCTCGGTCTTCTGTTTAATGTTGCCTTCGTTGTCGGCAGGTGTCAGTTCGGGCGAGATTGGGGTGTCAACGATGTCGAGCAAGGTGTACTTAACCTTCTCGTCGGCTTCGTTACCGGCAATGTTGCGCACCATGTGCTGCATCAATGTCTTGGGGACTGATGCATTCACACCATACATGCTCATTTGGTCTCCATTATATGTTGCCCAACCAAGTGCGAGCTCCGAGAGGTCGCCGGTACCTATTACTATGCCGTTTTCCTGGTTGGCGATGTCCATAAGTATTTGTGTGCGTTCGCGTGCCTGCGCGTTTTCGTATGTTACATCGTGAGTGTTGATGTCGTGCTCAATGTCCTTGAAGTGCTGTATGCAGGCCTCTTTGATTGATATTTCCCTTATCCTTGTTCCAAGTGCCTGCATTAGTGTCAGTGCATTGTTGTATGTGCGGTCGCTGGTGCCGAATCCGGGCATTGTTACGGCTGTGATGCTGTTGCGTGGCATGCCTATGATGTCACACGCTTTGGCAGTGACAAGTAGGGCGAGGGTAGAGTCAAGTCCGCCCGATATCCCAATTACACATCTTTTCGCACCTGTGTGTGTGAGGCGTTTGGCCAGTGCGACAGCCTGAATTGCGAACACCTCGTTGCAGTACTCGGTCAATGTGTATCCTTTTGGAATGAATGGCTGTGCTGTGAAATGGCGTGTAAGCGTTGTGTTGTGGTTGGCGGCCTGTGGTATGTATATTTCAGTTACAGTTGTAGTACATGCAAAACAGTTGTCTCCCTTGCGCTCTTTTATGCACTTCTCGGTGTCAATATCTGTAATTGTATAGTGTGCTCCCGGTATATGGTAACCGCTTTCTGCAATTATTTCACCATTTTCAGCAATAGCACAGTAGCCGGGGTAGGTGGCAACGCTTGTTGATTCACCCCAACCGATGCCGGCGTATATGTAACCACATTTGTATCTGGCGCTTTGTTCTGCTATGTTGCGCTGTATGTCCTTGTGTGTTCCAGCCACTGCGCGCTGTGCCGTGGGGTTGAGGATTATGGTTGCACCGCATGCAGCAAGTTCTGCACCTGGTGCTGTGAGTGTGGCTGCCTCGTTGCCAATCTCAATGCCAAAACTATATGAGTCAGTGCAGAAGAGCCCGTTTTTTACAAATGGAATCTTTTTGCCGGCAATTGTTGCATGACTGTCGTTTGAGAGGTTGTCGCTGCTTGTGAACCAGCGACTTTCGCCTATCTTGCTGTTAAGTATGCGTTTGGGTACAATGCCTATGATTTCTCCCTTGTATATTATAATTGCGCAATTGTAGAGCGAATTGCGGTTCTCGATTGGCGCACCAAGTACAATTACGCAGTCACATACCGCAGTCTCTTTGGCAATCTTTGCAATGGAATTGTTGCATGCCTGTATGAAATGCGGTTGAGTGAACAGGTCGCCACAACTGCACGATGTCAGGCACAGTTCGGGAAAGAGTATCAGTTCTGTCTCTTTCTTTGCTAGCTCGTTTGTCAGTTCAATTATCTCTTTGGCATTCCGGTCGCAGTTTGCCACAGCAATTTCCGGAGTGGTTGCAGATACTTTTACAAATCCGTATTTCATATTTACTGTAGTTTTATCAGTATGAGTTTCTTC
>JAFNWA010000060.1 GCA_017383665.1 Bacteroidaceae bacterium
ACCATTGACACCCTTGAAAGGTTTTTCGTGCAACAGCACACGGAAACCGTGACGGCGTGCAACCTCTTTCATAAGTGCCATAATAAGCATATTGTGGTCAACAGCAAGATTACACTCCTCATATATTGGAGCAAGCTCAAACTGATTGGGGGCAGCCTCGTTGTGGCAGGTCTTTGCCGGAATACCGAGTTTCATTGCCTCAATCTCAAGTTCCTTCATAAAGGCGGCAACACGCTTGGGAATTGAACCGAAATAGTGGTCCTCGAGCTGCTGGTTCTTTGCGCTGTCGTGTCCCATAAGGGTACGGCCGGTAAGCAGAAGGTCGGGACGTGCAAGAAGCATACCCTCATCGACAAGAAAATACTCCTGTTCCCAACCCAGATAGGTTGTAACCTTCTTCACATTCTTGTCAAAGTAACGGCACACATCGGTCGCAGCCTTGTCAACCGCACGCAACGACTTCAAAAGCGGAGCCTTGTAGTCGAGAGCCTCACCGGTATATGAGATAAACACTGTGGGAATACACAATGTATCATCGATGAGGAAAGCCGGTGATGTTGGGTCCCATGCACTGTAGCCACGCGCCTCGAATGTACTGCGAATACCACCATTGGGAAAGGAAGAAGCATCGGGTTCCTGCTGCACAAGCAACTTCCCCGAGAACTCCTCGAGCACACCACCCTTGCCGTCATGCTCAATGAACGCATCGTGCTTCTCGGCAGTGGTCTCAGTTAGAGGATGGAACCAGTGAGTGTAGTGTGTGGCACCATTCTCCACCGCCCAACGCTTCATACCCTCGGCAACACTGTCAGCTATTGAACCATCAAGCGGAGCGTCATTGTCAATTACATCAATCAGTTTGTTATAAACCTCCTTTGGAAGATACTTGAACATCTTCTCGCGGTTGAAGACCTTTGCACCAAAATAGTCCGACGGACGCAACTCACTGTCGGGAACCTCAACAGCCTTTTTACCGAAGGCTGCCGATATAACCTCAAATCGTAGCTTTGACATTACTATATGTTTTATTTATCTTTTTGCTAATTGAAATACAAATGCAAATATAACAGCATAACCGCACAAGACAAAGAAAAAACCACAAAACAGCACACTTTTTAGAAAAAATACTCAAAAAAATGGGTACAAATTTCAAAAACAGAGCAATAATAAAGACAAATTCATCAAAAAAGTAGCCGCAAAACAAAAAAAAGAGCTGCAACATACCATCGTGACACTTTGCAAGCAGTTAAAACCTTTTGATTTACATTTTGTCATAATACAACAAAACCTATGCAGAAATCCAAAGTCACGCCAGAGAAGCCCATAAGGAGAAATACACTAAAAAGTGTTGAAAAAAATAGAAAAAAAGAACCCTTATATACAATTATTAAATAACTTTGTAGGGTGAGCCTGTGCGCACACCGGTGCCAAAAGGCAAAAGAACAGGAAACACAAATATAACAATTAACCATAAAACATTATGCTTAAGCAAATTATCAATGCAAAAATCCTCACCCCACAAGGTTGGTTGAAGGATGGTTCTGTAATCATTAGAGACAACAAGATTCTCGAGGTTACAAATTGCGATCTCGCCGTTGTAGGCGCAGAAGTTGTTGACGCCAAAGGTATGCATGTAGTACCCGGTGGTGTAGAAATCCACATCCACGGTGGTGGCGGTTGCGACTTCATGGAGGGAACAGAAGAGGCTTTCCGCGGTGCAATCAAGGCGCACATGAAGCATGGTACAACAAGTATCTTCCCCACCCTTTCATCATCGACAGTTCCCATGATTGAGGCAGCAGCCGAAACATGTACAAAGTTGATGGCAGAGCCCAATAGCCCTGTACTCGGCTTGCACCTGGAGGGTCACTACCTGAACATGGCAATGGCTGGCGGTCAGTTGCCCGAGAACATTAAGGACCCCGATCCAAACGAATATATTCCTTTGGTTGAGAAGTGGGACTGCATCAAGCGTTGGGACGCGGCTCCCGAGCTCCCCGGTGCAATGCAGTTCGGTAAATATATCACATCAAAAGGCATCTTGGCATCCGTTGCCCACACACAGGCCGAGTATGACGACATTCACGCTGCACGCAAGAACGGCTACACCCACGCCACACACTTCTACAACGCAATGCC
>JAFNWA010000061.1 GCA_017383665.1 Bacteroidaceae bacterium
AGGAGAGGGAATATATAGCTCACATGGCACGAGAAGTAGCGCAGAGGCATTTCGGTAAAGGGGTATATGTGCGTGCTCTCATAGAGATAAGTTCCTATTGTCGCAACAATTGCCATTACTGTGGCCTGCGTTGTAGCAATAGCATGGCACAGCGTTACAGGCTATCAAAAGAGGAGATCCTTGATTGTTGTGACCAGGCTGCCACCCTTGGTTTCAATACCTTTGTGTTGCAAGGAGGTGAAGATCCACTGCAAAGTGACAAATGGCTTGCCGATGTGGTGGCTTCAATCCGTACCCGCTATCCCCAGAAGGCAATAACCTTGTCGGTGGGGGAGCGCTCCATCGCCGGATATTCCATGTTGCGCAATGCAGGCGCCAATCGCTATCTGCTGCGTCATGAAACAGCTGATGAGGGGCACTATTCGCATCTGCATCCTGATACCATGAGTGCCTCCAATCGTCGTCTCTGTCTTGTCAATCTCAAAGCATTGGGTTACCAGGTAGGTAGTGGAATGATGATAGGCTCTCCCGGTCAGACGGTTGATTGTCTTGTCGCGGATTTGATGCTCCTTGACACGCTCAAACCGCATATGATAGGCATAGGGCCTTTTATACCGGCAGACGGAACACCTTTTGCCGGTGAGTCACACGGTAGTGTAGATGAGACATTGTTCCTTATCTCGCTTCTTCGCCTACGATTTCCCAAAGCACTTATTCCGGCAACAACAGCTTTGTCAACCTTGTGCTCTAATGGCACTCAGCGCGCTGTACTTGCCGGAGCAAATGTGGTAATGCCCAATTTTACTCCATTGGCCTACCGTAAAAAATATTCAATTTACAATAATAAAAAGAATTGTGGAAGTGAGTCGGCACAAGGACTTCTAAGCCTCTCAAAAGAGCTGGATGAAATTGGCTATCATATTGACTTCTCCCGCGGAGACTATCCTGTATAAACTATGTACAATCCGAAAGCGACAATAGCAACCGAATTTATTTGTGACAGCGAGATTCGCTCCACAATGCAGTATGCGTGCGAGAACCGTGGTAACATGGAACTTGTACAAAGCATACTGGACAAAGCACGCAGTTTCAAGGGAATAACCCATCGCGAGGCGGCTGTGTTACTTGAGTGCGATGACCCTGCTGTGGTACAGCAGATATATGGCCTTGCCAATGAGATAAAACATCGTTTCTATGGCAACCGTATTGTCATGTTTGCTCCGCTTTACCTGTCTAACTATTGTGTCAACGGGTGTGTCTATTGTCCCTACCATGCAAAGAACAAAACCATACGCCGCAAGAAACTCACACAAGATGAAATCCGTGCCGAGGTCATCGCCCTGCAGGATATGGGACACAAACGCCTTGCACTCGAGGCCGGTGAGCACCCACTCATGAATCCCATTGAATATATCATTGAAAGTATCAATACAATCTATAGCATAAAACACAGGAACGGGGCAATACGCCGTGTAAATGTGAACATTGCGGCAACCACAGTCGAGAACTACCGTCGCCTGCGTGATGCCGGCATTGGTACATACATCCTTTTCCAGGAAACATACAACAAGGCAAACTACGAAGCATTGCACCCCACGGGTCCAAAGAAGGATTATGCCTGGCATACCGAGGCGATGGACCGCGCAATGCAGGGCGGTATTGATGATGTTGGTATTGGAGTGCTGTTCGGGCTCGAGACCTACCGCTACGATTTCATTGGTTTGCTCATGCATGCCGAGCATCTTGAGGCTACATACGGGGTGGGGCCGCACACAATTAGCGTTCCTCGCCTGTGCAAGGCCGATGATGTCGAGACTGCCGATTTTGAGAACGCAGTCCCCGATGAAATATTTTACAAAATCGTTGCAGTTCTGCGCATTGCAGTGCCATATACAGGAATGATAATCTCCACACGCGAGAGTGCCAAGAGCCGTGAACGCTTGCTCGAGCTTGGCATTTCACAGATGAGCGGAGGTTCGCGTACAAGTGTTGGCGGATATGTTACAGAGGAAACCCCCGACGAGAATTCAGCGCAGTTCGATATTGCCGACCACCGCACGCTCGACGAGGTCGTGGAGTGGTTACTTGACCTCGATCATATCCCCAGTTTCTGCACCGCCTGCTATCGCGAAGGCCGCACAGGCGATCGCTTTATGACACTGCTGAAGAACGGACAAATCTCCAATTGTTGCCTTCCTAATGCACTGATAACGCTTAAAGAGTATATACGCGATTACGCCTCGCCCGCTACACGCGCCAAAGGTGAGGCTATGATAAAACGTCTGCTTGCTGGTGTTCCCAATGAACGCGCCCGTTCCAAAGCCGCCGAGTACTTGGAACGCATAGATAATGGCGAAAGGGATTTCCGGTTCTAGTTTAGGTTCTTACCTGTGTCTATGGAGAGGCAGTGCGTCTTGCTCACATTCCATAAAAGTCTATGTAGTCCAATTGAAAATTTGTGATTACAGTATCGTTTATATCGGTGACGATGTATTCCAACTTTATATCTGCCAGTTCTAATGTTCTGGAAAGTGAAATGTTGGAATCTTTTGGGAAGCGAGAGAACAATTCATACTTCATGTCGTCTTTAATTGATGAAATAAAATACTCCATTTCGGTTTCGTCAGCTTCTGATTTCTCGAATTCGAATTGGTATATGTAGGTTATGACTTTGTCTGTTACCAGAACATCTTTCAGTATTAATCCATCATCAATTCTTATAGGTGCTTGTTTGTTAAGTCTTTTACATTCGGCCATGATGCCAACTTTGAATC
>JAFNWA010000062.1 GCA_017383665.1 Bacteroidaceae bacterium
ATGCAAAGGTACAACTATTTCTCGGAATAACAATCACTTTACAACTTTTTTTGCATCATTTGCCCACAGGTTTACTCCATGGGTATCTTATTTTCAACCAATTAGGCACAAAGAGCCTCTAAACAACAAATTTCTCGCTATTTTTGTGTAACTTTGCAGTCGCAGTGCGACTGCTCCCCCGGCAGCACACGCAGCAACGATTCAAAAACAAGGAAATAAAAGATATATGCAGAATATTCGTAACATCGCTATCATAGCGCACGTGGACCACGGAAAGACTACACTTGTAGATAAAATGATGTTGGCAGGTAACTTGCTGAAGGAGCAGGACAACGACAAGCTCACACTCGACAACAATGAGTTGGAGCGCGAGAGAGGTATAACCATCTTGTCAAAGAATGTATCCATCCAGTACAAAGACACAAAAATCAACATCATCGACACTCCGGGACACAGCGACTTTGGTGGTGAGGTTGAGCGCGTACTCAACATGGCCGACGGATGTATCCTGCTTGTCGATGCTTTTGAGGGTCCAATGCCACAGACACGCTTCGTATTGCAGAAGGCTTTGCAGATTGGTTTGAAACCCATTGTTGTCGTAAACAAGGTTGACAAGCCCAACTGCCGCCCCGAGGAGGTATATGAGATGGTATTTGACCTCATGTTCTCACTTGAGGCAACAGAGGAGCAACTTGATTTCCCGGTACTCTACGGCAGTGCAAAGAACAACTGGATGAGCACAGACTGGCGCAATGAGACAAGCGACCTCACCGCCCTGCTCGATGCCATACTTGAACACATTCCGGCACCGGAAAAACTTGAAGGTACACCACAGATGCTCATTACATCGCTCGACTACTCTCCCTACACAGGCCGCATCGCTGTGGGACGCGTACACCGTGGCACACTCACCGAGGGTTCAAATGTAACACTCGTGAACCGCAACGGCGAGCAGAGCAAGATGAAGATTAAGGAGCTGCACACATTTGAGGGCCTTGGCCGCCGCAAGGCCGAGAGCGTCTCATCGGGCGACATCTGCGCAATCGTGGGACTCGAGAAGTTCGAGATCGGTGACACAATCTGCGACTTTGAGAACCCCGAGGCATTGCCACCTATTGCAATTGACGAACCTACAATGAGTATGCTCTTCACCATCAACGACTCGCCATTCTTTGGCAAGGAGGGCAAGTTCGTGACATCGCGCCACATCCAGGATCGCCTTGACAAGGAACTCGACAAGAACCTCGCACTGCGCGTAAAGAAAGACCCCGAGGAGGATGCATGGACAGTGTTCGGCCGCGGTGTGCTCCATCTTTCAGTACTCATTGAGACAATGCGCCGCGAGGGATATGAGTTACAGGTTGGCCAGCCACAGGTCATCTACAAGGAGATTGACGGTGTGAAGCACGAGCCAATAGAGGAACTGACAATCAATGTCCCCACAGACTACTCAAGCAAAATCATTGACATGGTCACACGCCGCAAGGGCGAGATGCTCTCAATGGAAGCACAGGGTGAGCGTGTCAACATCGAGTTCAACATACCTTCACGCGGCATCATCGGCCTGCGCACCAATGTGCTCACAGCATCGGCAGGCGAAGCAATCATGGCTCACCGCTTCAAGGAGTACCAGCCATTCAAAGGCGAGATTGAGCGTCGCACAAACGGCTCTTTGGTGGTTATGGAGAGCGGCACAGCATTTGCATACGCAATCGACAAGTTACAGGAGCGCGGCAAATTCTTCATCAACCCACAGGAGGATGTATATGCCGGACAGGTTGTAGGCGAGCACATCCACGAAAACGACCTTGTCATCAATGTTACAAAGAGCAAGAAACTCACCAACATGCGTGCAAGCGGAAGCGACGACAAGGCTCGCATTGTCCCGCCAATAATCTTCTCACTTGAAGAGGCATTGGAGTACATCAAGGAGGATGAATATCTTGAAGTAACACCAAAATCAATGCGCATGCGCAAAATCATTCTCGACGAGATTGAGCGCAAGCGAGCAAATAAACAGTAAAAAATGAGGAAACTGACGGCATATATACTGTTGCTGATACTTGTCATCTCATGCGGTAACGAACAGAAGGAGACAAGGAAATACACCATTCAAGGCGAAGGTGTCGGGATTGGCACAGTCTTCTTGTTTGGAACGGGAGATGAGTATAAGCAACTGACATCAACAAAATGCAATGACAAGTTCACATTGTCCGTTCCATTGGAGAACAATGCAATACTCACTTTGGTACTCCCCGACGAGAGGACATTGACACTCTTTGCCGAGCCCGGCATTACAGCCACACTACAGCCCGACACCATTCTGAAAAGCGGCTGGAGCGTCAAGGGCGGGAATGAACAGCACCTTCACGACAGCATCTCGCGCATACTCGACAGAAGCAATCTCGTTGACAAGCAGAAGAGCATTATTGATGAATTTACAAAGACATTCCCATTGAGCGAGGTTACAGTAGAACTATACCGCCGATATCTTGTGGAGATTCCGGAGCCTGACAATACTATTCTACAGAGGAGTATCGGCAAACTAAGCGGAACGATGCAGGATCACGAATACTTCACGAACCTCAAACGAAAGCTGGAGAAAAAACCGGGCAACATACAGAGCAAGCCTTTACCCGATTTCAATTATACGACCTTTGACAATGAAACGGTCAACCTTAAAACATTTTCAAAAGGATACCTGCTCATCACCTTCTGGAGCACATGGAGCGATGGTTGCCTGGAGCATTTGAAAAAACTTGAAAATGTAGAAGAGAGAGTTGAAGGTGAAAGCTTCGCAATACTAAACATTGCACTTGAAAGCGACACAGCACTGGTAAAGGATTTTGTTGAGAATAACAACATTACGGGATACAACACATATGATCCCAAGGGGATGAACAGTGACAAATTCAGTTTTTTCAACACAACTTCACTACCCTATTCAATTCTTGTAACCCCAAAGAGATATGTTAGGGAGTATGGCCTTGAATTAGACAGTGCCGACATAGACTTGATAAACTCATTAGTCTTGAAGCAGGATAAGAAACAAAAGAAATAGCACAAAAATATGCTCGTAAAGGTTCTTGCAGCAGCCATACAAGGCATAAATGCAACACTTGTAACCATTGAAGTCAATGCGTTGCGAGGAATCAAGTTCTATTTAGTTGGACTCCCAGACAATGCGGTCAAGGAGAGCCAACAACGAATAAATTCGGCATTCCATCACAATGGGCTTCGCTTTCCCAGCAAGCAAATCATTGTCAACATGGCACCGGCCGACATAAAGAAAGAGGGCTCGGCCTACGACCTGCCAATCGCAATAGGAATACTTGCAGCAGATGAAGTTGTATCTACAGCCAAGCTTGATCGCTATCTCATTATGGGCGAATTGGGGCTTGACGGCAAACTGTTGCCAATAAAGGGCGCGCTACCAATAACCATAAAGGCCAAAGAACTTGGATATGAAGGAATAATACTTCCAACAGGAAATGCAGCAGAGGCAGCAGTTGTCAACGGCATTGACATTTATGGAGCCGACAACCTGCAACAAGTATTGCAATTCCTTGATGACAAGGAATTTATTGAGCCATACAGGGTAGATATTGAAAACGACTTCTATTCAAAACAGTGCACCTTTCCGTTCGACTTCAGCGAAGTGCGTGGACAAGAGAGCGTTAAACGCGCATTTGAAGTTGCTGCCGCAGGTGGACATAATCTCATAAAATTATGTCCTATTTTACAACCACTAATCATAGTTTGAAATCAATTCATTACACTCGTATAGAAAAATCACGCATAGACATTGCAAAGTTAGTGTTTTTTTCTTTTAATTTTCAAATACAGATTCATTTTATAAGTAATATAGTCCTTTGCATATTTGGTCAAATCACATAGTTTTGTTATTTTTGATAACTGTAATTATCAAAATCATCAAACACTAATGAAACAGAGCAAAGTCATATATAACCCAGACCTTTCTATAAAAGAAAATGCGAAGGTAAATGATGTGTCAGAAGCAACTATACGATATTATATAAAGAAGAACTGTATTGATA
>JAFNWA010000063.1 GCA_017383665.1 Bacteroidaceae bacterium
ATATGGGTATCGTGAACCCGCAGACGGCAGTGCAGTATGATGATATTCCTTTGTCACTGCGTGAGGTGCTGGAGGATGTGGTACTCAACCGCACTCCCGATGCTACAGAGCGCCTTATTGCAATGGCCGGCGAACTGAAGGAACAAAGCGTTGGCACACAACAAACAGCCGATGACAGTTGGCGCGAACAGCCTGTCGAGAAACGCCTGGAGTGGGCACTGCTCAAGGGCGTGAGCGAGTATCTGGCAGTTGACATAGCCGAGGCTGTGGAGAAATACCATACAGCAGTCGATGTTATTGGCGGTCCGCTCATGGATGGAATGGGTATTGTTGGCGAGCTCTTTGGGCAGGGTAAACTATTCCTGCCACAGGTTGTTAAGGCTGCCCGTACAATGAAACAGGCTGTTGCAATTCTGCAACCATTGATTGAGCAGGCCAAGAGCGATGATGTAAAATCGGCAGGCAGGGTGCTTGTTGCAACAGTCAAGGGCGATGTGCACGACATTGGCAAGAATATAGCCACCGTGGTAATGGGCTGCAACGGTTATGAGGTGATTGATTTGGGTGTTATGGTGCCCCCTGAAACAATTGTTGCAACTGCAATAGAGAAAAAAGTTGATATTGTGGCTTTGAGTGGTCTCATTACACCATCGCTCACAGAGATGATTACTGTTGTTAAGGAGTTGAAGAATGCCGGTGTTACGGTTCCGGTGATGATAGCCGGTGCTACTACAAGCCCGTTACATACTGCCTTGAAGATTGCTCCTGAATATGATGGAGTGGTGGTGCATGTGAAGGATGTTTCGCAGAATGTGGTTGTGGCAGCCGAGTTGCTTGGAGGTGCCGGGCGCAAGGATGCATTCGTTACTGAATTGAAGGTGTCGCAGCAGGCTTTGCGAGATGCAGCGGCGCAGAAAACAGCAGCACCATTGCGTTCGCTCGATGAGGCGCGTGCCAATAAACCGAATCTTTTTTGAATGTGTAATTATTTTAGAATATAGAAATAATGTCTGAAGAGAAAATACAGGGCCTGACAGGGCAACAAGTTGAGGAGAGCCGTTGCAAGTATGGTGAGAATGTGCTCACACCACCGGCGCGCGAGTCGTTGTGGAAAAAGTTCCTTGAGAAATTTGAGGATCCTATCATACGCATACTGCTCATCGCATGGGTACTTTCTATGGTCATTTCGTGCGTGCATTGTTGGGGTCCCGAGAAAGCCGGTTTTTCAGCCTTTCTTGAACCAATTGGTATCTTCTTTGCGATAGTGCTTGCAAGTGGCATCGGCTTCATTTTTGAGGTGAAGGCTGCAAGGGCATTCGAGGTACTGAACACTGTCAACGACGATGTTATGGTGACGGTGAAACGAGACGGCAGGGTACAGGAAATATCGCGAAAGGAGGTTGTTGTTGGAGATATTGTAATACTTAACACCGGTGATGAGGTGCCTGCCGACGGTGTGTTGTTGCAGGCGCAGTCGTTGCAGATAAATGAATCAACCCTTACCGGTGAACCCATGATAGCAAAAACGACAATTGAAGCCGATTTTGACGAGGAGGCAACATATCCCTCGAACAAGGTGCTGCGCAGTACAACTGTGGTGGATGGCAACGGAATGATGCGAGTAGAGCTTGTGGGCGATGCAACCGAATATGGCAAGGTGAACCAGGGTGCACAGATTGAGAACGGCATTGACACTCCGTTGCAGGTGCAACTCAAACGCTTGGCCGGTGTAATAAGCAAACTTGGATATGCCGCAGCCGGCATTACATTCCTGTTGTTGTCGTTCAAGACATTCTTTTCGGGTGGCGACATATCTACAATGGACATCGTATCGTCAATGTTGCATAACTTCATGATTGCCGTGACGCTTATTGTGGTGTCTGTCCCCGAGGGTTTGCCAATGTCTGTGACATTGAGCCTTGCACTCAGCATGAATCGCATGCTAAAGGCAAATAACCTTGTGCGCAAGATGCATGCATGCGAGACCATGGGTGCTGCAACGGTAATCTGTACCGACAAGACCGGCACGCTCACACAGAACAAGATGCAGGTTTACGAAAGCAACTTCTTTGCACTTGCCAACCAATCACTTGGCAATGACAGTGTCAGCGCGCTTGTGAAAGAGGGTATTGCCGTGAATGCCACTGCAAACCTTAATCGCGAGGGCGGCGAAGTGAAGACAATAGGTAACCCCACAGAGGCGGCATTGCTTCTATGGCTCGACAAGCAGGGTATTGACTATATTCCATTGCGCGAGCAGGCCAAAGTGCTAAGTCGCCTGACATTCTCGACCGAGCGCAAGTATATGGCAACCGTTGTCAAGTCGGCAGCCCTGGGCAAGAATGTACTTTATGTCAAGGGCGCTCCGGAAATAGTGCTCTCGAACTGTGGGCGTGTGGAGATGCCGGGGAATAAGTTCGTTAGCGCAGATGGACAGCACCATGCAGTTGAGGCTAAGCTGCTTGAATATCAAAGCATGGCAATGCGTACACTTGGTTTTGCCTATCAGATACTTGATGATGATGCCAATATTGAACCATACGCAAACGGTCGTTTGAGTGGAACCGACCTCACCTTCCTTGGTTTCGTGGCAATATCAGACCCTGTCCGTACCGATGTGCCCGAGGCTGTGAAATGTTGTCTCGACGCAGGCGTTGATGTGAAGATTGTCACCGGTGATACATCGGGCACTGCACGCGAGATTGGCCGTCAGATTGGTATCTGTGACATCAGCACTCCCGATGTGGCAATTATAACCGGCCCGGAATTTGAAGCTTTGAGCGACGATGAGGCTGCAAAGCGTGTCATGGACTTGAAGATTATGTGTCGTGCGCGTCCGATGGACAAACAACGCCTTGTACGCCTGTTGCAGGAGCAGGATGCCGTAGTTGCAGTAACCGGTGATGGAACAAACGATGCACCGGCGCTAAAGGCAGCCCAGGTTGGCCTCTCTATGGGTGACGGTACATCTGTGGCAAAAGAGGCAAGTGATATTACTATTATAGACAACTCGTTCAGCAGTATAACCCGTGCTGTAATGTGGGGGCGCTCTCTCTACCGCAATATCCAGCGTTTCCTTTTGTTCCAGCTTACCATAAATGTGGCAGCGTGTCTCATTGTTATGATTGGCTCTGTAATTGGTACAGAATCGCCACTTACAATTACCCAGATGCTCTGGGTGAACCTTATAATGGATACATTTGCAGCCGGTGCACTTGCTTCGCTCTCTCCAAGCTGGAAGGTTATGAACGACCGTCCGCGCAAGAGTGGTGTAAAAGGCGATTTTATTATAACCAAGTCAATGACACGCAGTATCTTTACTGTGGCTGCAGTGTTTGTTGCCGTGCAGGTCGCTCTGCTTGTGTGGATGTCGTCCAACGGTGGATTGACACCTTATAGGCAGTCTGAATTCTTTACATTCTTTGTAATGCTGCAGTTCTGGAACATGTTCAACGCCAAGGCTTATCTTTCGGGTTCTTCGGCTTTCAAGGGATTGTGGGAGAACAAGAGTTTCTTGCTTGTGTGCCTTATAATTGTTATTGGACAGTTCCTTATTGTTACCTTTGGTGGCAAGATGTTCAATGTGGTGCCATTGACAGCCGAGAGCTGGGGTGTAATAATTGCCTCAACATCTTTGGTATTGTGGGTTGGCGAAGTGCTGCGCCTGTTTACACGCAAGCGTGGCTGATATGTAATAGAAATGTATGTATAATTAACCCCTGAATAAGAACACGATGAAAAAATTATTCGCACTTGTTGCAGTACTTGGAGCATTCTTCGTTTCCTCTCCAGTTTTGGCCGAGGAGAAGAGTGACAGTAGTAATGTAGAGATAGTTGAAACATCCGGAGTAACTGATGATGTGACAGTTCCAACAGCCCAGGCCGGTACTGTTGCTGTCGCTCATTCAGAAGAGGTCGCTGCCGAGAAAACAATCATGGAGAAACTTGTGGGTTTCTGTCTTGAGCATCTCAACTACGGTACAGTGACACTGTTCATGGCTATTGAGAGCTCTTTTATTCCATTCCCGTCCGAGGCTGTTGTGCCACCGGCTGCATGGAAGGCCGCTACATCGGGCGATATGAATATTGTGCTTGTTGTGATATTTGCCACATTGGGCGCAATTCTTGGCGCTTTGGTGAATTATTATCTTGCATTGTGGCTTGGCCGTCCAATCATATACCGCTTTGCACGCAGCCGTTTTGGCCATATGTGTCTTATTGACGAGGATAAGGTAATGCATGCCGAGGAGTATTTTGAGAAGCATGGTGCCGTGTCAACATTCTTTGGCCGTCTGGTACCGGCGGTGCGCCAACTTATCTCTATTCCGGCTGGTCTTGTACGAATGAAGATGAGCCGTTTCCTGTTGTTTACAGCGCTTGGTGCCGGAGCTTGGAATATTGTTCTGGCTCTTCTTGGTTACTACATGAAATATGTACCGGGAATGGATAGTGAAGAGGCTGTTATGGCAGCAGTGAAGGAGCACAGCGGAACAATAGGTATGGTTTTTGTTGTTTTGGCAGTACTTGTTGTCGGCTTTATAATATACAAAGGATTGAAGAAAAAGAAATAAGGCGAGAACGGATTTTCTTACACAAAAAGCATGGTGACCCATCCCGGTCACCATGCTTTTTGTTGTGTCCTGTATTTCTCGTTATATCAGTTCAATGAGTATTTCACAGTTGTGACAACCCTGATATTCTTTATTTGAGGTGTTGTCTCGTCGCTTGAGATACTGAACTGTCCCTGTGTCGCCTGTCTGATGTTTCCAAGCTGGCAATCAGAGTCATCGGCAAATTTCTGTGCTACGGCACGGGCGTTGCGTGTTGCCTCCTCAACCATTTCGGGCTTTATGCTGTTGAGGTCGGTGAATTCGTATCGTGGTTCATAACCATACTCGGAACCTACAACAATACCTTGGTCAAGGAGAGTGATTTGTTGTTTCATCAGTTCAATAACCTTATCAACTTTTGTTGATGTCACTGTAATCACAGCATCGGCCTGGTAACGGTATTTGATGTTCTCGGGAGCATAGCTTTGTGCAAGGCGGTCTGTAACTTTGGGTGCAGAAACTATAACCTCTTCATTTGTTATGCCGTTCTTGTTCAAGAAAGCCTTGATTGTTTCTCCGTAACGCTCAATCTCATTATAGAGTTGTTTCATGTCGTTGCTGACACATTTGTAGGGCAGAGGCCATACAACCTTGTTTGCCATAACTTCGCGCTCGGCAAGGCCCTTGACTGTTACATACTGGTCCTGATATGCAATGCTGTTCAGCCCACTGCCGATGCTCTTTAAACCGTCTGCTATAAAACAGCCTAAAATTGCTAATCCTGCAATGATGGCAATGCTGTATGTCGTGTACTTTTTCCACCAGCACCTTTTTTCGTTATCCTTTTCCATAATTATTGTTTTTTGTTGTCCAATACTGTGTCAAGATCGGCACGCTCGAATATTTCCAGTTTGCCTCCGCGTGTCGCGTTGTATATCTTTATTCCCATTCGGTCGCAAACTTCCTTGGCTCTTGCATACGCCAACAGGTTAGTATCGACCTCGGGTGCGGCATAAGCGCGTTTGCTGTTGAAGAGTTGTGGATTAAAGTAACTATCCTTTGTTATGACATCGTTGCCGGCCGAATAGTTGCAGTCCACCCCAATCAGGTATATCTCCTTGAAACCCATGTATGCTGCAAACTGTATCATTGAGTAGGTGACTGTCTGTCCGCTATATACTACCTTATCTATTTTTTTAGAAAAGCCTATTGGATTTTTGAGAAATAACATGTTGTAATATGTTACCCCTTTTATATGATAGCGGCGTGCATAGTGCGCCTTGATGAAACGCGTGCCTTTGTAGCTTTCAATCTCCTTGTAATTGTCGAGGATTATTTTGTTATCCTGCGCAAAATAGTAGGTGGGGGTGAAAGGTATTGCTTCAAAAAGCTTGATGAGCGAGTTGCATGCAAAAGTGGTTTCTCCCAGTTTCATGAGGTTTTCGAGGTCGCTCTCTTTGAGACTGGGGCCGTTGCCAATTATAAAGCAGCGCCCTGAGTGGCACTGCCGGTATGAACGCAAATGCTTTCGGCTGCCGGCCTGAAACATGCCGTACATGTAGTTGAGTGCGTTCCAGCACTTTTGCCAAACCTTTCCCATAAAATTTGCTTTTAGTATAACTACTCTTGTGGCAGAACTTTTTGGGCGAATTCAAAGTCCTCGGGGTAGTCAATGTCAATACCCTCTATCTGGTCAATGATGGCCATGTGTGGGTTGTTACCAATGCGTTGTCCGAGTTCTGTCCATACTTCGCGACGGAAAATGTAGAAAGCACTGGTTTCTACATACACAGGTTCAATGGTCTGTGTGCGGGGAATATCTTTCAGACTGTAGTTTAGTGGTTCGCCATTGAACCATGTAAAGGTCTGTATCTTCTGTGCGCTGAAAGAAGAATCGTGCCTGCCATTGACAACCTTGTCAATGGC
>JAFNWA010000064.1 GCA_017383665.1 Bacteroidaceae bacterium
CACATCAAGACACAATAAAACCCCTGCAACTTCCGCTTCTGTCAATCCAATCTGCAAGCCGGCATTGTCAAATCCGTCCTGCAACGGCAGAGGCGCGAACATTTCAAGGGCATTCGCTATATCCTTTATCCTAACCAAAATGATGTAAGAATATTTTCGTTTGCGAAGATACTATTTTTTTTTCATTCCGCAAAATTGCAAAGAGCAAAGGTTGCATACAAAAAAACAAGAGGATGATACTTCACCCTCTTGAATATATGGAAATAAATAAAAAATACACTTTTTAGTCATTTACATCACGCAATTTTGTCGTATGCTGCTTTAATCTGGTTCAAGGCCTTTTCGAGTACCGAACGCGGACAGCCGAGGTTCATGCGCATGAAGCCGGAGCCTTCCTCGCCGAACATTGCGCCGTCATTCATGCCCACCTTTGCCTCGCGGATGAAGAACTCGACTAGTTTGTCGTGTGGCAGGCCAAGGCCGCGTGCATCAAGGAACACCAGGAAAGATGCCTGTGGGCGAATCATGCCCATCTTGGGCATATTATCCTTGAGATACTGCTCCATGTAGTCAATGTTTGCCTCGACATATTCGAGCATCTGCTCAACCCATTCATCTCCCTGTTCGTATGCAGTAGCAACAGGGCCGGTTGCAAAGACATGCGCTGTGTCCAGCTCGCTCTTGCGCAGGAACTCGTTGTATTGCTGGCGGATTTCGGGGTTCTGGATTATGTGATATGAGCTCTTTAGGCCGGCAATATTAAATGTCTTGCTTGCTGCCATAAAGGTGATACAGCAGTTCTTTGCCTCCTCACTCACGCTTGCAAATGGGATGTGCTTGTAGCCCTTAAGTGCCATGTCGCAGTGAATCTCGTCGCTGATGACAAGGACATTGTTCTTCACGCAGATGTCGCACATACGCTGCAACTCCTCCTTTGTCCACACACGGCCACATGGGTTGTGGGGGTTACAGAGCAGGAACACCTTGCAGCCCTGGATTTTCTCCTCGAAATCGGCGAAGTCAATCTGCAACTGCCCATCGACAAGTTTCAATGGGTTGAACACGAGTGTACGCTCAAGGTCGTGTGTCACATGGTGGTATGGGTGATATACAGGAGGCTGAATCATAACCTTGTCGCCCACATTTGTAAAGCACTGCAATGCGAAAGAGATTGCAGGCACAATGCCACCGACAAAGCCAATTTCATCTGCGTTGATTTCCCAGCCATGATGACGCGACACCCAGTTCCGGATTGCCGGTCTCCACCTATTGCAGGTGTAACTATAGCCAAGCAGTTCGTGACAAAGACGGTTGCGTATTGCATCGACAATAAAATCGGGGGTCTTGAAATCCATGTCTGCTATCCACATTGGAAGAACCTCCTCTGTACCGAACATCTCCTTTAAGTTATCGTACTTCAAGCAATCTGTATGCTTGCGCTGGACGATTTCATCAAAATTGTATTTCATTTTATATTTGTGTTATCTCTATTCTATTGTTCACTTTGTCATAAACTATACCATCTCCATCAACAAAGCGCTGCAACAGTCCATTTGCTGCAAGTTCGTGCGCACCCCCCTCGTGTAATCTGCCA
>JAFNWA010000065.1 GCA_017383665.1 Bacteroidaceae bacterium
ATTGCAATTGCAAAAAAACACTTTGAATATTTCAGTGTAAATCTTTTTTGCGATAACAGTACAACTGTCAAAAGGGACGAAGAGTTATGTACATGGTTTATTAAAGAGATATACCCTGCCCTAAAGAATGACTCTCAAGCTGAAGTGCTCATAGAAAACTGCGACTTGGGAGTTGGATAAACGAACTACACTAACGGTGTTATAAGGGTAACAAGCCAACCACAAAAACGGTCCCACCAGCAGCGCTTCGTGTATATTTCCTTTGTAACCCGATAACTCTTCTGTTTGTCAAGATTTATATAGTTGTAGAGTTCTTCGGTATCCTCTTTACCGAACACAAATATATTCGCTTCGTAATCGTAGATAAGACTGCGGCTATTGAGATTGGCCGATCCGATGGTACAGTAGAGTCCGTCAACACACATAACCTTTGAGTGGTTGAATCCTTCTGTGTACATATATACCTCTGCCCCACGCTTCATCAATTGATATGCAACTCGCCACACTCCATCGGGAATCATCGGTATATCGCCCTTTTCTGAAAGCACAAGCGTCACCTTTACGCCCTCATCAAGAGCATCCTCAATGGCCTTGCGCACCCTGGGCATTGGAATAAAATAGGGACTGATAAGAACAATGCTATCCTTTGCCGAATAGATGGCATTTGCGTATGCATCCCGCATTCTGGCAGGTGTTCTACCCGGCCAACGGTCAACAACTGCGACATCGGCCTCTCCCACACTCCCATGTTCGGGATAATAGTTCTCCCCCTCAATACGCTCTCCCGTCTCCTCGTACCACATATCAAGAAAAATCTTCTGCAACTCATTCACTGCATCTCCTTGAACTTTGGAGTGCATATCGCGCCACTCTCCCACACCAACGATTCCATTAAGGTAGTAATCGGCCACATTGATTCCTCCAATATAACCAATCTCACCATCAATGACAACAATCTTACGGTGGTCACGCGACGCAAAATGGTTTACCCAAGGGAACGATATCGGATCGAACTTTACAATTTCAATCCCCTTTTCACGCAACGCTTCCAAATCCCTCTTCTTCAACGGGCGGTCATTTGATATATTACCAAACGCATCGAACATCGCCCTTACTTCAACGCCCTCTTTTGCTTTTTGTTCAAGCAGGGTTATCAATTCTTTATTGATGGAATCATTGCGGAAATTAAAATATTCAAGATGAATGTGATGCTTCGCATTTCTTATATCATTGAACAATGAGTCAAACTTTATATGTGCACCATTAAGCACTGTTACATGGTTATTGCTTGTATATGGAACACCCTCGTTCTTCAAATAGTTGACGAATGCCGAGTCAGAGCGTTCAAAATCATTGCGCTCAACAGGTGTAAAACTGCTACGGCATGATGTCGTCAATGCAATGACTACAAGAATTGTTATATATAAAAGCTTTCTCATGTCAAAATTTAAAAATCCGCGCAAAGATACTAAAAAGCGAATGATTTACGAAGAAACCGAAATCAAAAAAGGCTACACTTGTCATTTTGTACAAGTGCAGCCTTTTTAAACATTATTTTCGGGATTACTCCTCTGGAGACATTGTAAGTTGAATAAAATTGCCGGCATCGACCAGATTCTTCACCAACTCGACAACAGCCTCGGGAGTGGCATTGTCAACTGCCTTTTCATATTCAGAGTCATACATATCACCATATTCGGCATAATCACGCAGCGCGTTCACCCAGTAAATGTTACTGATTCTATCCTGTGGAATATTCTTTTTGATATTCTGGATAATCATGTCAAACTTATCGGCAGGAATACCGTCTGTTATAAGCTTATGTACTCCCTCTGCAGCGAGATCGGAGAGTTTCTTGACGCTTTCAGGATTTGTCTCAAAAATAACCTGAAGCATCGCCATCTCCTTTGGTTCACGGTCTGTTTTATTCACGACACTGGCACCATATGTACCACCCTCGCTCTCACGAAGTGTCTCAACATAAACCATATCAAGATAAAGTTTTGCAATATTCAGCAAGACATCGTTCTCAATGCTATATGGAATGTTTGCTGTGTAAACCTGGATTGTAGTACTCTTTGGAGTTTCCATTGGAACTACGACCTCTTTTACAATCTTGCCCTCAACGATGCCATCCTTGCGGTCAATAAACTTGCCACCCTTCTTGCCGCCAGGCAATGATGCGATATACTTTGCCACAAGTGGCTTCAATGTCCCAGCATCAATATTTCCAACGATATATACAGTTGCACCGGCAACATTGCCGAATAGACGCTTGCATACATTCTCGACATCCTTTATGCTTGCTTTTTCAACTATCTCGGGGCTAATGACCAATGCGCGTTCGTTACCACCATAGAGTGCATCATACAGATTTCTCTGCAACTGCAATTGAGGAAGATTTTCAAGGTTAGGGAGTATAGCCTTAATCTGGCTCAGACCAACATTGTACTCTTCTTCATCGTAACGCGGATCAACAATGTTCAGATATAGCATCTGCATCGCAAACTCAAGATCTTTTGGAGTTGAAACAAGGTTAATACCATGGTGTGTCTTCTCAATGTTTATATTGAGATGCACATTCTTGCCGGCAAGCTGTTTCTTGAGCTGCACACCGCTGAATTTAGATAGACCGCGGTTCATTCGGTACGTAGTCCATATATTCTCCTCAAACGAAGGAAGTTCTGCAGTCTCAATGAGTGAACGGCCACCATTCATTACAAGCGATACAAGCACCTCGTCGTTCTTGTGCGTAGTAGGCAAATAAACGACTTTCACGCCATTCTTCAATGTCCATTCGAGTGAACCGTATGCACCCTCCTTCTCTTTCTTTATTTTACCCTCCTTTATGGCATTGGCATTGAGCAATGGTTCGTTTGCATTCTCCTCTGCCGGTGCTTCAATCTCCCTTGTCTTGACCTGCTCAATGACAGCAAGCAATTCTGCCTCTGTAGGATGTACCAGCCCCTCACGCTCAGGTGCAGAGTAGATGACAACGAAATTCTCGTCTGTAATCAGCTGCTGGATAATCTGCCGGATTACAGAACTTGACATCTGCCCACAGACAGCCTGAGTAAGCTGTAACTCCATTTCTGGTTCAAGCATGTAATCATTGTAGAAGAAGTGTCCAAGAATCGGATACACATAATCCGGATTATCGCGTGTTGAAGCAGCCTCGACCTCTCTTTCAGCATTGCTGATAAGTTCCATTATGGCACGCTCAAGTTCACCCTCTGTAATACCATAGCGTTTAAAGCGTTCAATTTCTGTATAAAAAGCCTCAAGAGCTTTTTTATATTCACCACTTTTGAATGAGACTTTAGCCATAACAGCATCGGTACCCTCCACCAATGAACTTACATCCAATCCTGCACCGATGAATGGTGCTGTTGTAGATGCCTTAACCAAAAACCATTTTTTGTGGTCAAAAAAGAGTATCTTTGCCCCGGTTTTAAACGAAAATGAAAGAAAGTATGGCAAGCGAAATCAGAAATCCGCAGCTCTGGCAGGACGGCAGACTTA
>JAFNWA010000066.1 GCA_017383665.1 Bacteroidaceae bacterium
AACAATGCGTTTATCTTTGACCGAAAGCAGTTTATTACTGTAATAGTCTTTAGATACGGCAGTGTTAAGTTTTTGAATTGTAGTAATAATGATTTTGCTATTTCCATTGAGGCGTTTGATAAGTTCCGAAGTGTTGTCGGTATTATCTACAGCACCCGGTTCAAATGCTTCGTATTCTGATTGTGTTTGCGTGTCAAGGTCATGACGGTCAACAACAAACATTACTTTATCGATTCCGTCTATTTCAGAGACTAATTGAGCCGCCTTAAATGATGTAAGGGTTTTACCAGCTCCTGTTGTGTGCCAAATATATCCGTCTTTGTTGGAATTTTGCACACGATCAAGAATCTTTTCAACGGCATAGAATTGATATGGTCGCAACACCATAAGGCATTTATCGCCCTCGTGCATTACAATGTATTTACTTATCAATTTGCCAAGAGTGCATTTGTCAAAAAACTCATTGGCAAACAGATTGAGGTCATTGTATGGTGTGTTTGCTGCATCTGTCCAGTTGAATGTGAATTTGTAACCTTGATTGGGATTGTTAGCAAAGTATCGTGTATTCACACCGTTAGAGACTACAAAAATTTGGATGTAGTCAAATAGTCCGTGGTATGATGTCTTGTGATAACGCTGAATTTGTTGGTATGCTTGTTTCAGTTCAACACCTCTCTTCTTTAGTTCTATTTGCACTAATGGTAATCCATTGATAAGAATTGTAACATCATACCGGCACTTCTTGCGTCCTTCAATGGTAATTTGATTTGCTACCTGAAATTCGTTTTTACACCATTGGCTACGATTAAGGAACTCCACCCAAATGCGTTCTCCATCCTCGGTGTCAAGAGGATAAAGGTCGCGAAGCTTCTTCGCTTTGTCAAAGCGAGTACCACCCTCAAGGTGAATCAGGATTTTCTCAAATTCTTTTTCAGTGAACTGTGTACGGTTATATTTTGAAAGTTCTTTTTGGTTATGCTTCTCCAGTTGTAATTTGAAGTTCTCAATCAAATTGCTTTCTTCTTTAATCACAACATATTCATAACTCATATTTTGTAATGTCTTTATCAGACCATTTTCCAATGCTGCTTCACTCTGTGCTGTCATATCAACCAATGTGTAAAAAACGTGCTAAATGCAAAAATAAATAAATTTATTTTATATTCCTTAAAAGCTATAAAATAATACACTACCAGAGCAGTCAACACATCAAAGACATAACCCAAACGCAGAATTCGTCAATAGCGTAGCAAGTATGTTTGATGCCACATTGCCACCAAACTCCATAAGTTTATCAATTATTTTTGGTTTGGCTTTGTGTAAATCGTTGTCAGACTCGGCAATAACAGATCTTAGTTCTTTGAGTTGTCGACCGGTCAATTCATCTCTAAATGCATCTAAAAATTGTTGTACCAGCATTGATTGCTCTTGATTTTGTGATTGACTATTGTTGTTGTTCACAGTCACGTTAACTTTTATGTCTTCTTTTTCCATTTTATTATTGTATTTAATTATTTGCGGAATTACTACAAACGCATTTAATATTGCAAGTAGTCTCTGTTGTTGTTCACGGGAAATAGGTTCGTCACTTAACTTGCAAAATTCAACAACAGATTCATTGCTAGGGAAACGATATCTCAAATACATTTTAGCCAGTTCCACCCAATCATAATATGCTTGCATATCAGGATAATCGTACCCAACTTGCGTTTCGCGCAAAGTTTTAATACGTTTCTTATGCTTTTTAATCAATGATTGTAATGTGGGTTCTCTCATTGAGTCTTTTGTTTTACTTGTATCTGTTTAAAAATTTAATCCTATACTTATAGAAAAAAACTGCAAGCACTTGCGCTTTTCCGTTTGCCGAGCACAAAATTCATAAAGAATTTTCTTACCAGCATTGCGGAAAAGGGACATTAATTTGCGGAATTGCGACAAATCCTATTTGTTTCTTATTTTTTCTGTCAAACATTCTTTCATTGTTTGCAAATTTAGATCACAGTATTGGAGCAAGGATTTTATTTGTTTACAGTCACAATAGAATAGCGACAACAAGGCGCAGATGTTTAAATCTAGCAAAAACAAATCCCCCAACCGCCGTGTTATCTTCTCAAATTAAACTGTACTGTTATGGAGTGGTTTACTAATCTTTTGCAGGCGCATCCGGAGCTGGCGATTTATTTGACGCTGGGGCTGGGCTTCCTCATTGGGCGTGTTCAGATAAAAGGGTTCAGCCTGGGTATTGTGACGAGTGTGCTGCTGGTGGGGGTGCTCATTGGGCAGTTGAATATTCCAACGCCGGGGCCGCTGAAACAGGTGGCGTTCCTGATGTTCCTCTTTGCCATTGGGTACAAGGTGGGGCCGCAGTTCTTTGCGGGATTGCGCAAGGAGGGTTTGCCGCAGGTTTTCTTTGCCGTTGTTATGTGTGTGTTCATTCTGCTCTCTACCTGGGGCATTGCCTTGGTGATGGGCTACAATGTGGGCGAGGCAGCGGGGTTGCTGTCGGGCTCGCAGACCATAAGCGCGGTGATTGGCGTTGCAGGCGACACTATCCGCGGGCTTGGATTGCCGGTCGATGAGCAGGAGAAGGCACTGAACATCATCCCTGTTGCATACGCGGTGACTTATATATTCGGCACGGCGGGGTCGGCGTGGATTCTTGCACGCCTGGCGCCAAAATTGCTTGGGGGTGTCGACAAGCTGAAGGCGAAGTGCCGCGAGCTTGAGAAGCAGATGGGCAGCGACGACAGCGAGAAGCCGGGCATTGTGGGCGCGAAACGAATGGTGGAGTTCCGCAGTTATGCCATTGAGAACGAGTGGTTCGCGCAAGGACGCCGCGTGAAGGAGCTTGAGGCCTTCTTTGAACAGCAAGGGAAACGGCTGTTCGTGGAGCGCATACGCAAGGGCAAGCGCATTGTTGACGATGTGAGGCCGCGCGAGGTGCTACACCTTGGCGACGAGGTGGTGCTTAGCGGCCGCTACGAATATACCATTGGCGAGGAGAAATGGATTGGCCGCGAGGTAGACGACCCTGCCCTGCTCGATTTCCCGGTGATGGTGATGAAGACCACCGTTGCTGGACACTCGCACAAGCGCGACATGACGTTCGGTGGCAAGAAGGTTGGCGAACTGCGCCGGCAGCCATATATGCACGGTGTCGTGATACAGAAGATAAAGCGCATGGGCGTGAACATTCCGGTGTTTGCCGACACTATGCTGAACACTGGCGATGTTATTGAGCTTGTGGGCAAAAAGGTGGAGGTTATGCTTGCCGCAAAAGAAATTGGTTACCCCGACCCTGCCACAAACGCTACAGACGTGGTTTTTATGTCAATTGGCATTTTCATTGGCGCGGTGATTGGTACACTCAC
>JAFNWA010000067.1 GCA_017383665.1 Bacteroidaceae bacterium
AGCCAAACTTCCTGCATAGCCAATGACAGTCATTATCACAAAACTAAAGATTTCATTTCTCGATTCCGACCAGAACCAACGGGGTGGAATATCATATCCATAAGCAAAAATCCCAAGTACCAGACCTACAATGGCCATAATGCCGGCAATTACCAGGATGTTAAAGTCACCAAATGCTACACAGCCACAGAGTCCAATAAGACCAAGCATATTGACCAATGGCGCAAACAAGTTAATTATGTATAAAAGTACCTGTATCATTTTCTGCTATCATTTACATCTCTTGAGCGAATCCTTAGCACTTTCAATCTGGCGTTTATAGTATTCTATCTGGCGGTCGTGCCTTGCTGCTGCGTCAATCTTGCTTTTGCGATAGCCTGCTTTTGTAGATGGTGAAGAGGCATTCTTGATCCAACGGGCATAATTTTCATTGTCGCGTTTTTTTGCTTCCTTTTCTCTTGCAATTGATGCACGCAACTCAAGAATTCTCTTCCTGTAATACTCTTTGCTCATGATATTCGTGTTCTAAAAGTTGTGATATGTGGGGCAACCAAGCCCCACATACCTAAAATTCTGTAAAGGATTACTTACCGGCTGCAACGAGAGTCAAATCGTTGTCAGCAAGTTTGCTGTCGTCCTTTGTAGCAACCTGAACACCGATACCGTACATCTCGGCAATCTTCTTCTCGAAGTTACCGACGCGGAGATTACCGCCAACAACAAGTTCGCCACCCTTCTTGCCCTCGGCGCGAAGTGAAGCCAATGTAGCATCCTCATCAGCCATAGCACCCTTGCAAGTAACGCTCTTGTAAACTCTCAAAGTACCACCGAAGTTCTTCTTGTAGTTCTCTTTCAAAGTCTTGACCTTCATGCGGCCATCCAATTTAAATTCTGCCATAATTGTATTTTTTAATTGGTTAATAAATAAGGTTTATTTTTTATCTAAAAACTCTTTAATTCTCCTGAAGAATTTCTCCTGCATCTCGTGGTAGAGATAATCGTTCACATTGTCGTGGGTATGACGGTACATTGCCCCGTAGAACGCCACAAAGTTGCTGTCGTTCCTGAACTCATTGTACTTGCCTGTCAGGTACTCATACACATCTGCATAAGTGATAATAGTATAGAGTTCCTTCATCTCGGCATCCTCAATCACCGGAATGTTATATTTAGGAGTAAGGATAAAGAAATGTGGTGTCTTCCTGTAATCATCGCACTCCTTGTTCTTTGACAGCCACACAGCATAGTTATAATAACGGCGCAACTGCTTTCCTTCGCAATCCTCCTCGATACTGTTGATATCCGATTTTATTTTGTTCTCAATAATCACCAGACCATTGCCGGTGCGCACAAGCAGGTCAATGCGACCGCCGCTCGGAAATTTCTTATGGTTATACTTGCTGTCCTCTATCTTCGAAGACTCCTCACGGGCAACAGTGAAGTTGTCACCCAATTCCAGATTGTAACGCTCAAAGAATTCACTCCACAATGCACGATACTGCAACATGAAGTATGCAAGTGCATTTGAGAACTTGTTCTCATCGTTCTGAATCTGACAAATATCAAACAGCGTAACCTTGCGTTCATTCACGCAGTCCAATTCCTCGTCATCGACCCTGTTATTGCTCTCTTGCCACAAAGAGTTGTCATCAATGAGCATAGAGCGTATTCTTACATAATCCTCACGCTTTTCCTCGACATTCTGTTTTGCCAAGTCGCCCGAGTAGGTGCCATTGGGGTATATATACTGCTTTAGCGAAGCCTTTGCTTGCTGGTAGCCGTCAAGTGTTACAACTATGTCACAGCTCTCATGTACGGGATATTTTGTTGCATCGGGCACATGAAAGCGAATGAACAGCCTCCTGCCCTCTCTTGGAACATACACCTTATTGGCCTTATATGTAATAAAGACACTCTGTTGACCGGCCTCACCAAAGATATCGAATATGGAGACACCGCCGTATGCGATTCCACCCTCGGCATTGACATACCGCTTCTGTTGATCGTATATCTCCTTGTTTACACCTTTGTACTTACCTGTAAACTGTTGGTCGGCACAGTACACATCCTTGAGCCCGGTTGCCATGCCTATTACCTCAACCTCGCCAATACCATAATATTTGACAAAGAGCATATAGCCAATCTGCCCCTGATGAGCCTTGACAAAATCTCCGCTTGAATTAAGGTAAATATAGTTACCGCCATTGTCGGCCTGGTACAGGTTTATTATCTCGTGTCCAAGATTGGAGGCAAGATAATCGCCCACATACATGCGGTTCAGAACAATTCCGGTGCCCTTGTTGGTATCGTTCATAGATCAATACTCGCCACGGGCAGCCTTTCCAATTGTAATCTCGTTAGGAACAAGCTTAGCACCGCTTTTGTCTTTAATCTGCACAGTCACACCGAAGTTGGTATCGAAGAGCTTCTCGGCAGCACCAACCTTCATGCTCGCCTTTATTTTCAATCCATCGGCTGTACTTTTCACATCCTTTGTAGTCTTCTTGTTAAGAGCTGCAAGTGTCAAATCGCCATCGGCAATGGCTGCACCTTTGTAAAAGACCAAAGTAAGTTCAAAAGCCTTCTTGAAATCGGCTGAAATTGTCTTCAATTTCTTGTTCGGAGCGACGGTAAATTCAGCATTCTTGAATCTATCCATCAAATTATTCAAAAGTCCCATAATAATAGATTTGTTATTGTGTAAATATCTGTACCCCAAGAAAGCATCACCCTTCTTGGGGCTATATACATGATTAGAGTAGAATCTGCAATTCCGGTTCGTCCTTTACAAGGTCGGCAAGCATAAGCACTGCACGCGACTCGTTAATTCCAAGTGCCGAAGCAATAGACAAAACATTCTCTATCTCTTCTTCACCAATGACACCGTCAACAATCACCACCTGCAGAACTGCCTGCAACAACATCTCGGCCTCCTCGTCATCGACCTCGGCCGAGTGCTCAAGGATATAAGCCTCAACTGCCTCACTATCCATAGGTTCAATTACCGCAAGTTCAGCCTCTACAGCTGTAGCAAAATCATCTGCATTCAATTCAAAAGCATCGGCAACCTCCTCAACAACTATCTTTTCAGCGGCATCATATTCGCCATCGGCCCAAATTGCTGTAGCCACCAATGCTGCAATATGTTTAATATCTGTGTTCATACCTATCATTTATTTAAACCACCTTTTAATCCTGTTTTTCAAACTATTCTTCTCGGCACGAGCCTTTGCCATGCGGGCTGCAATCTCCTTGCCCTCTTTTGTACGCTTGTCAACAGTACCATCTTTGGTCTTCTTGACTGTTGTCTTCTTTACTGCCATAATTGTTATCAGTTTAAATCTTGTTAATCCAATACTACAAATTCTGTGCGGCGGTTCACCTCTGGATTATTCACATCAAGAGGCTCGCTTGAACCCTTGCCCTCAGCCTCCAAACGGCTAACATCGACACCGCGTCCAACGAGGAAATCCACAGCAGCCTGCGCTCGTGCCTGGGAGAGTTTTAAATTGAATGCAGAATCGCCATCGGCCGATGTGTGACCAACAATACGCAATTTGATTTCGGGATGTTTTTTCATCTCCTTTGCCAAATCGTGAAGTACGAACTTGGCATCCTCTGAGAGATCAGCCTTACCTTTCAGGAACTGGGCTGCGTTAAAATTTTTCTCAATCTCCTCAATTCTGTCCACATACACCACTTTCTCCACTTCGACAACCTTTTCAACAACCTTCTCAACCTCAACAGTCCTCTCTACTTCAACAAGCTCTTTATCCTTCTTGCCTAGCGCGAAGAACGCCACCAGACCAACGAGGAGCAACAATAGAATAATCCACAACCAAAGCCTTGATTTTTTCTTTTCAGGCACTGGTGGAACATAACCGTTCAGATATTCAAGACGGAAACCGCCTTTTTTGCCGCCCTTGTCGGCAGCCTCGAACTGAGCAATCTCAATGTCGTACAATTTTGCATGAGAGACCATGCGCTCGAAACTTGGTTTCGTCCACATTTTCACAACAGAGACCTTGCGACCATCGCCCATTGTGAGCAACTCATCTTCACCTTTGAAATAACCGTCCCAATCTGCGGTTGTACCTTTTTCCTCGGCATAGATGAATATTTCCTCTGTGCCCTTGTCGGGATTCAATTCATTAGGAAAAGACTTGCGAATATCCTCCAGTGTAGCCTGTGGATACATTACCATATAAGCGTGTGCGATACCTAATGCTGTACGGTTCTGAGCCTTACCGTAAACTCTTACTTTACTTGCCATAGTCATGTAGTATTTTAAAAATTATCCATTAAATCCGGTCATAACAAGTGGTGGTAATCTCATCCTACGCTTTGGGGCATAAAAAAAGCGCAGACTAATTACTTAATCTCCGCTGATAGGTCCTAGGAAAACCGTGATAAAGAGAAAAGCAACAGCCTACGCCAAT
>JAFNWA010000068.1 GCA_017383665.1 Bacteroidaceae bacterium
ATAGCACTGAAACCACAATATCTTTTCTGTGACGAACCCAACTCCGGCCTTGACCCACAGACATCACTTATCATTGACGAGCTCATACACAGCATTACACAGGAGTACAACATTACTACTATTGTAAACACACACGACATGAACTCCGTAATGAATATCGGAGACAAGATTCTGTTCCTCTCCGGAGGTGAGCTTGCTTGGGAAGGCGACAAGACGCAAATCTTGAATACAGACAACAAACGACTCAACGAGTTTCTATTCTCGAGCGAAATTCTGCGCCAAGTAAAAGAGCAAGCAATACAAAGCAATTAAAACATAAAAAAATAAAGATGGCGAATGCCATCTTTATTTTTTATTTAATCAAGCAAGAGAATTACTTCTTCATCGCCTTCTTCACCTCTTTTGCGATAGCTTTGTCAGCAGAAGCCTTTGCAGCATTGAGTTTCTTCTGAGCCTTAGCCTCGGCCTTTGCATTGCCGGCAGCCTTTGCAGCCTTTACATCATCGTAAAGCTTCCAGAGATTCTTCTGTGCTGTCACCTTCTTCTGAGCTGCTGTGTAAGCCTCTGCCTCTGCCTCTGCTGCAGCCTCTGCCTCAGGAGCCGCGAACGCGTGGCTGTAACCCTTCACCTCGTTCCAGTGACCACGGGTAAAGTCTGGGAATGTAACGGCAGCACAGTTGTTATCCATTGACAAAGTGCCAAGCTCAGCCAAGCAGCACCACTCTGCCATATCATATACATCCATATCAAGTGGCAAACCGTTCTGCAAGCAATATACAAGGCGTGAGTCCATTACGAAGTCCATACCACCGTGACCGAGGTCGCGACCCTTCTCAACATACTTCTTGAGGATTGGGTGGTAGTACTTTGCCATCATGGCATCCTTCTGCTCGTCGCTCATGAAGCCGTGAGCGTTGAGGTTGTCAACCTGTGGAGCGCCTGTACCCTTGAGAGCCTCACCTGAAAGAGCAAGTTTCTGCTCGGGATACTTTGTAGCGTAACCCTTTGTACCAGTGAGCTTGAACAAGCGGTTATAGGGCTGTGGAGTCATGACATTGTGCTGGATTTCAACGACCTTACCCTTTGCAGTACGCATAAGAGTTGTTGTGTGGTCACCATTGCGGAACTCCTTGCACTCCTTGCCGGTCTTCTCCTTTACAAGTTCCTTACCAAAGAAGGGATCTGTATCCATAGCCACCAATGTAGTGAAACGGTCACCACGGTGAATGTTCATACACTGTGCAACGGGGCCAAGGCCGTGAGTAGCGTAGAGGTCGCCACGGTTCTCCTTGTTATATTTCAGACGCCAGTGGAGGTTGTCAACATCATTGTCGGCAGGATCCTTCCAGTATGCATCCCAGAACCACTCGAGGCTGTGGATATAAGCACCCTCGGCACGGATGATCTCACCGAATACACCGTCCTGAGCCATTGCAAGAGCGTTCATCTCATAGTCGTCATAGCAGCAGTTCTCGAGATATTCTGCATAAGGCATTGGAGTTATATACAACAGAATTGTCGGAAGGTGCATATACGTGGTTTGATGTTCCGGAAGAAGTGTGCAATTCCATGATCGACCGATGCGTACAGCTGGTG
>JAFNWA010000069.1 GCA_017383665.1 Bacteroidaceae bacterium
AATACGAGGAGGCTGCTGAGGCGTTGGCCACTTATGTAAACAACTACCACTCGCCACAGCGCATTGCCATGTACCAACTGGGCAAGAGCCTGTTTGAAACAGGAAACTATGACGAGGCAATGAAGATGTTGAAGATATGCGCCGACGGTGATGACGGTATAGCACAGAACGCCCTGTTGCACATAGGTCTCATTCACCTTGAGGACGGCAACCCAAAGAATGCACGCCTTGCACTTGGAAGGGCGGCTGAAATGAGACACGATGACAGCGTGCGCGAGGAGGCTCTCTACAACTATGCAATGTGTGTACATGAGACCAACTACTCACCATTCGGCGAGAGCGTGAAGACATTTGAACAGTTCCTCAACGACTATCCCAAATCAAAACATGCCGACAAGGTGGGCGAATTCCTTGTGGAGGAGTACACCAACACACGCAACTATGATGTTGCACTGCAATCGATAAACAAGATAAAGAATCCTTCGGCAAAGATTCTTGAGGCAAAACAGAAGATGTTGTACCGCATGGGTGTACAGGAGTTCGTAAACGGCAACATGGACGAGACTATAGAGTACATGAACCAGTCGTTGGAGCTTAGCAGATACCACAACAAGACAAAGGGCAGTGCTCTGTTCTGGAAGGGCGAGGCCCTCTACCGCAAGGGGAACATGCCCGAGGCACGCAGCAACTACGGTTTGGCTTTGGCTACCGATGAAACCGGCAACCGCAAGGCGATGTATGGTATCGGATATACATATTTCAAGTCGGGCAGATATGACGAGGCACGAACAGAATTCGAGCGCTTTGCCAAGGTTGCAAGCAAGGAGGGATATGACCTGCTTGCCGATACATACAACCGAATTGCCGATTGCCACTTCTACCAGAGAGGGTTTGACCAGGCCGAAGCCTATTACCGCAAAGCGGCCAACACATACAAGCCAACAGCCGATTATCCACTCTACCGTCTCGCACAGATACAGGGACTCAAGAGCAACAGGGAGGAGAGCATTGAGACTTTGACAACATTGATAAGCAATTACCCCAACAGCCCACACACTGAGCAGGCTCTGTATGAACTTGGACGCACATACATCAAGGAGGAGAAGCTGCACGAGGCTATCGATACATACAACAAACTGATTATTGATTTCCCACACAGCGAGACATCAAGACGCGCGGCGGCCGAGAGAGCTATGATTTACAACACTGTAGGGGAGAAAGAGAATGCAATTGCTGCATACAAGGATATTATTGCAAAATACCCCAACAGCGAGGAGGCAATTGTGGCAATACAGGACCTCAAGAATATCTATGTAGATATGGGCAGAGTCGATCTGTATGCCGAATATACTTCCCTCATGACCGGTGCCAACAAAGTCAAGAGCAGCGAGATTGACACACTTGCCTACGCGGCTGCCGAGAAGATTTACGGCCGCGGCGATTTGAATGCTGCCAAAACAGCCTTTGACGAGTATCTGCACAACTACCCCAACGGCGCTTTCAGGCTCAACAGTTACTATTACAAAGGCCTCATAAACTACAATCAGGGCAACGAAGACGAGGCTTTGACATGCTTTGCAAAGGTGCTTGACTACACAGACAATAAGTACCGCGAGGAGGCTATGGCAATGTCGGCCGAGATTCACTACGGCAGAATGGATTTTGAGAATGCCACACCTCTATACAAGCAGTTAGCCGTACAGAGCAAGGATGAAGAGAGACGAAATACTGCTTTGTCCAGAGTACTGCACGCTGCAGTGGAACAGAACAACCACAACGAGGTGGTGCAGTATGCAACGAAGATTGAGAGCAATTCAACCTTGTCTCCGGAGCTGAAACGCGAAGCCATATTCTGCCGTGCAAAGGCTTATCTGGCTTTGAACAACAATGACAACGCCATCAATGACCTTGACTTGCTGGCCGAGGACACCAGAACAAAGGAGGGTGCCGAAGCAAAGTATCTTGTGGCACAGCTGTTGTTCGACGAAAAGAACTATGAATACTGCGAGGACGAAATCAATGATTTCATTGAGATGAGCACTCCACACACCTATTGGATGGCGCGCAGTTTCATATTGCTTGCCGATCTTTATTCAATCCAGGGCAAAACCATGGAGGCTAAACAGTATCTGCTCTCATTGCAGAACAATTATGACGGCGAAGATGACATTGCAGACATGATTGAGGAACGCCTGTCAAAATTATCAATCGAAAATAAACAAAAATAAGACATTGCTAAGAATATGAAAAAGGCCATTTTACTTCTTTCGGCATTGACAATATCGGGTGTTATGAATGCACAAACCGAGGAGAGGGATGCCGTTGTGAATGTGGAGAACGGTTACACCCCAGTGGTTATTGAGGTGGGAAAAGTGAACTTTACACCAAGCACGAACCGTAACATTGACATACAGCCGGCGAAAGCAAAGTTCTCAAAGAAAGGAATCGTTTACAAGGAGTTCACCAGCGAAAGGGAGATTGACGATGTGTTGCCAAAGAAAGAGGAGGAGCTGCCGGGATATGCACGCCTAGGATACGGACTCACAAATGACATTGACGCGAAGGTGGCATACCGCCTTGGTGTGGGCAAGAACGGCGCATTGAAGGCTCATGCTACTTTCGACGGCTTCAAATGCAATGTGGGTGGAGTGTCGGAGAAATGGAACTCACGCTTCTTCAACAATGCTGTAGGTGTGGGATACAGACACTGCTTCAACAGCCTGACACTTGACATTGACGGCAAGTTCGGCAACAGCGTGTACAACTACAGGGACATGGGAATGGACAATTCGATAACCGACAAACAGAACAGCCGCAACTATGCCATTGCCATTGGTGGAACATCGAACCTGCAGGGTGCGATTTCATACGACTTCAGCGGTGACTTCGAGTATTTTGCACGCAGCTACACTGCCGGAGCAAAGAACGGTATTGGCGAAGGACGCTTTGGCATTGGTGGTGGCATCGCATATGACATCTACAACGATTTGATTAGAAAGGTGGGGATTGACCTTCATCTTGACGCGTTCATTTATGACCGCACACTCGAGAGGGAGCATAATGGATTCTGCACGCACTTCTCTATCGATGCGAACCCAAGCCTTGGCTTTACATTTGGTAATTGGACGGTAGGCGTGGGCACAAAGATGAACTTCATCACAAGAGGCGGTGGCGTGTTTGCCATTGCACCCAACATCAGCGCCGAGAGCAACCTGAACAAGAATGTTACGGTTTATGCCGGCATTACCGGCGGCAGAGAGAGTAACTCGCTTGCAAAGTTGGAGAGCATGAGCCCATACTGGGGTTTCACCAACGGTGGAATGGAGAGATTGAAGCCTACATACAAGATTGCCGACATAAACATTGGCAGCCGAATGTCGTTCAAGACTCTCTCGTTTGACATCAACGCCGGATATGCCTACACCCAGAAAGATCTGTTACAGGTGGCTGTTCCACAGATATCAAACGATTCTCGTTATTCATTGATATACTCCAACTTCGTCCAGGACAACACACATCACTTGTATGTGGGCGCACGATTGGGTTTCAACTTCCGCAGCTGGATAAAGCTATCGGGCGAGGCAAAGTATGACTTCTGGGCATGCAGCAACAAGGATTTGTTAATGATGAAGCCCGAGGTGAGGGCAAGCGTCAACGCCGAAGCAAGAATAATTGAGCACCTTACACTGCAACTGGGATATGACTATGCTCTTTATACAAAGGGAAAGACAATAGGAAGAATAAGCGACAAGCATGACCTGCATGCGCGTTTGAGCTACCAGATAACAAAGCGTTTCGGTGCATACATACAGGGAAATAACCTGATCAATGATAGATATTATGAGTTCGCAGGCTATGAGACCCGTGGCATAAGAGGATCACTTGGAGCAACTGTGAACTTCTGAAAAAGCAGACAAAATAAATCAAGATAATAATCGATAAACTCGTAGGGGCGAACCGGTGTGTTCGCCCTTTATTTTTCCTCCTATTTAAAATAATATATTATTTTAGGGAAAACGGCTCAATTTTCTTTTGTTTTTTTTCATTTTTTTGGTTTCAATATACGGGAAACTTTTCTACTTTTGCGGCAAAATTGAAACGCGTTTCAGTATCATGTATAAAAATTTAGTAATAGTTGAGTCACCGGCCAAGGCAAAGACAATTGAGAAATTCCTTGGCAAGGAATACAAGGTATTGTCCAGTTATGGACATATCTGTGATTTGAAGAAGAAGGAGTTCAGTATAAACACCGAGACATTTGAACCGCTCTATGAGATTCCGGCAGAGAAGGAGAAGTTGGTGAGCAACCTCAAAAGTGAGGTGAAGAAAGCCGAAATGGTTTGGCTTGCTTCCGATGAGGACCGCGAAGGAGAGGCTATCAGCTGGCACCTGTTCACAGAACTTGGACTGACACCTGAAAAGACAAAGCGTATCGTTTTCCACGAGATTACGAAAAATGCCATACAGACAGCTATTGAGAATCCAAGGGAGATTGACATCAATCTTGTATATGCACAGCAGGCGCGTCGCGTACTTGACCGCATCGTTGGTTTTAAGTTGTCGCCGGTGCTTTGGCGCAAGGTTAAACCGGCGCTTTCGGCAGGCCGCGTGCAGAGTGTTACAGTGCGTCTAATCGTTGAGCGCGAGCGCGAAATCAACAAGTTCGTGAGCGAGAGCGGCTACCGTGTGACTGCACAGTTCGAACTCCCCGGCGAGAACAATGTACTGAACACTGAATTGTCAAAGCGTTTCAAGACAAAGGAGGAGGCTGAGGCTTTTCTTGCATCATGCAAGGAGACTACCTTTACAATTGAGGATGTCAGCACAAAGCCACTGAAAAAGAGCCCTGCTGCACCATTCACCACATCGACATTGCAACAGGAAGCTGCGCGCAAACTTGGTTTCACTGTTTCGCAGACAATGATGGTGGCACAGAGACTGTACGAATCGGGATATATCACATACATGCGTACCGACTCGGTAAACCTTTCATCACTGTGCATTGGTTCATGCAAGGAGGTTATTACTGAGATGTATGGCAAGGAGTACCACAAGAGCCGCAACTACGCTACACGCACAAAGGGCGCACAGGAGGCTCACGAGGCAATACGCCCTACATACATGAGCAATGCTACTATCGATGGCACTATCCCCGAAAAGAGACTGTATGAGCTTATATGGAAGCGCACATGTGCTTCGCAGATGACAGATGCACAGGTGGAGAAGACAACTGTGAACATATCTATAAGCGGACACAGCGAGACATTTGTCGCAACAGGTGAAGTTACTGTTTTCGACGGTTTCATCAAGGTCTATCGCGAGAGCACTGACGACGAGAACAACGGTGACCTGCCGGCAATCCCGGCTGTGCGCAAGGGCGATGTACTGACCGCAAAGGAGATTATGGCTACTGAGCGCTTTACACAGCACCAGCCACGATATACCGAGGCAAGCCTCGTGCGCAAGCTTGAGGAACTTGGTATCGGCCGTCCGTCAACATACGCCCCCACTATCAGCACAATTCAGCAGCGCGGATATGTTGAGAAGGGCAACAAGACCGGCGAGACACGCAAATACAACATCATCACACTCAAGAACGGCAAAATCACATCCAAGGAGGGTAAAGAGACTGTTGGTGCAGAGAAAGCAAAACTGCTGCCAACTGACATAGGCATAGTTGTGAATGACTTCCTGTTCGAATACTTCCCTGAAATAATGGACTATAACTTCACTGCAACCGTGGAGAAGGAGTTCGATGAGATTGCCGATGGCAAGAGACACTGGGCCGAGCATATTTCGGTATTCTACAAGGATTTCGAGCCTAAGATTGAGGATATAATACAGACAAAGAAGGAGCACAAGGTTGGCGAGAGAGTGCTGGGTAATGACCCTGCAACCGGCAAACCGGTTTCGGTAAAGATTGGCCGCTTTGGACCAATTGTACAGATTGGCTCGGCAAGCGACGAGGAAAAGCCACGATTTGCGCAGATGAAACCGGGACAGACTCTTGAAACGATTACTCTTGACGAGGCTCTTGGCCTGTTCAGCCTGCCACGCACGCTTGGCGAACTGGACGGGAAACCGGTGACCATCGGTGCCGGACGCTTTGGAGCATACATAAAATATGGCGATGCTTATGTTTCATTGCCAAAGACACATGACCCATTGACCGTAACTTTTGAAGAGGCTACAGAACTCATCGAAGAGAAGAAGAAGAGCGAAGCAGAGAAGGTTATAAAGACATTTGACAAAGAGCCCGAATTGCAGGTGCTGAATGGCCGTTTCGGTCCATACATTGCCTACAAGGGAAGCAACTACAAGTTGCCAAAGAGTGTCACCCCTGCCGAACTGTCATTGGAAGAGTGCCTTGACATTGTAAAAAAACAGCAGGAGAGCGGGAAAGCACCTGCAAAGAAACGATACACAAAGAGAAGCAAATGACACGCATATTCCTGACCGGATATATGGGTTCGGGCAAGACCACGCTGGGACGCGCACTTGCAACAGAAATGGGGTTGCCTTTCATTGACCTTGACCACTATATTGAGAAGCGTTACTGCAAGACAATCGCGCAGTTGTTTGCCGAGAAGGGCGAGGAGGGATTCCGCGAGATTGAGCGCCGCATGCTGCACGAGGTGGGCGAGTTTGAGGATGTAATAATTTCAACCGGTGGAGGAACACCCTGCTTCTTTGACAATATCGAATATATGAATGCACAGGGCACGACGGTTTACCTTGATGTGCCCGTTGAGAGACTGTTTATCAGGTTGTGTATTGCACGCAACAAAAGGCCGCTCATAAAGGACAAGAACGACGAAGAACTGATGACATTCATAACCGAGCAGCTGGCGAAACGAGCACCGCACTACAGCAAAGCGCAATATTCGTTCCGTGCCGACAGGCTCGAAGATACTACACAGATAGAGGCGTCTGTAAAGGCATTCCGCCAGCAGTTCGCTTTATAAACAGAGAGATTTAAGACACAATAGAACAACCATTAGTAACCCGACATCAAACACCACTTACGAAATGAAAAAATGGCGCATTGAGGACTCGGAAGATCTCTACAACATCAACGGTTGGGGAGCATCCTATTTCAGCATCAACGAAAAAGGAAATGTTGCTGTGACACCAAAGAAGGACAGCGTAAAAGTTGACCTTAAGGAGTTAATGGACGAATTGCAGCTGCGCGATGTGGCTGCACCGGTGCTTATACGATTCCCGGATATTCTTGACAACCGCATCGAGAAGATTGCAGGCTGTTTCAAGATTGCTTCCGAGGAATACAACTACAAGGGCGAGAACTTCATTGTCTATCCCATCAAGGTGAACCAGATGCGACCGGTGGTGGAAGAGATTACAAGCCACGGCAAGCGTTACAACATTGGACTTGAAGCCGGTTCCAAACCCGAGCTACATGCGGTAATAGCGATGAACACAGACAGCGACTCGCTCATCATCTGCAATGGTTACAAGGACGACAGCTATATTGAGCTTGCATTGTTGGCACAGAAGATGGGACGCCGCATTTTCCTTGTGGTGGAGAAACTCAACGAACTGAAGCGCATTGCAAAGATTGGCAAGCGTCTTGGTGTGCGCCCCAACATTGGTATCCGCATCAAGCTCGCATCTGAGGGTAGCGGAAAGTGGGAAGAGAGCGGCGGCGACGCAAGCAAGTTCGGCCTTACATCGAGCGAATTGCTTGAGGCTCTTGAGATTCTTGAGAAGTATGACATAAAGGACTGCCTGCGCCTGATACACTTCCACATCGGAAGCCAGGTGACACGCATCCGCCACATAAAGACAGCCCTACGCGAGGCTTCGCAGTTCTATGTGCAGCTGCGCAAACTGGGTTACAACATCGAGTTCACCGACATTGGCGGAGGACTGGGTGTGGATTATGACGGTACACGCTCATCGAGCAGCGAGAGCAGTGTGAACTACTCTATCCAGGAGTATGTGAACGACGCTATATACACAATGGTCGATGCTGCCGACAAAAACGGTATCCCCCACCCAAACATCATCACAGAGAGCGGACGTTCAGTCTCGGCTCACCACGCGGTGCTCATCTTTGAGGTGCTTGAGACAGCGGCTCTGCCACAGATGGACGAGGACTGGGAGGTTGCTGCAAATGACCACGAGCTGGCCAAGGAACTATACAAGATTTGGTGTGAACTTGACCAGCGCACAATGCTCGAAGCACTGCACGATGCGCAGCAGATTCGAGAGGAGGCGCTTGAACTCTTCAGCCACGGCATTGTTGACCTGAAGACACGCGCACAGATTGAGAGTATGTTCTGGAGCGTTACACGCGAAATCATGGCCATAGCAAAGACCATGAAGCATGTGCCCGACGATTTCCGCAAGCTTCCCAAACTGCTTGCCGACAAATATTTCTGTAACTTTTCACTGTTCCAGAGCTTGCCCGACAGTTGGGGTATTGACCAGTTCTTCCCCATCATGCCAATTCACCGTCTTGATGAGCGCCCCGACCGTAGCTGTACCATCCAGGACATGACATGCGACAGCGACGGAAAGATTACAGACTTCATACACTACAACAGCAAAGCCGACTCGTTGAAGGTGCACCGTGTAAAATCGAACGAATCGTACTACCTGGGTGTGTTCCTCGTTGGTGCCTACCAAGAGATTCTGGGCGACATGCATAACCTTTTTGGCGATACAAATGCGGTGCATGTGAGCGTGGACGACGATGGCTACCACATTGACAAGATTATTGACGGTGAGACTATTGCCGATGTGCTTGATTATGTACAGTACGATGCCCGCAAACTGGTGCGCACACTGGAGCGTTGGGTGACAAGTGCCGTGAAGGAGGGACGCATCACACTCGAGGAGGGCAAGGAGTTCCTCTCGAACTACCGTTCGGGATTGTACGGATATACATATCTTGACTATTGATGAAGGAGAAGATTACCGTCATAAAGGTTGGAGGGAAAATTGTAGAGGAGGACGCATCACTTGCCGCCCTCCTCGACCGTTTTGCAGCTATTGAAGGACGCAAGGTGCTAATCCATGGCGGCGGCCGCTCAGCCACACGCATTGCCGAGAGACTTGGCATAGAGAGCAGAATGGTTGACGGACGACGCATAACCGACGAGGAGACACTGAAAGTTGTAACCATGGTATATGGTGGCCTTGTGAACAAGAACATCGTCGCAGGCCTGCAGGCACGCGGTGTGAATGCTCTTGGCCTCACCGGTGCCGACTGCAACATAATCACAGCCCACAAGCGCCCAGTAAAGACAATTGACTATGGATTTGTGGGCGATGTTGACTGCGCCGACGGCAACATGCTCTCAAAACTCATTGAGCAGGGCATCACTCCAATAGTGGCACCACTCACACACGACGGAAAGGGAAGAATCCTGAACACAAATGCTGATACAATGGCTGCAGAGGCTGCTAAGGCTCTTGCAAATATATATGATACTACGCTGATATATTGCTTTGAGTTGCCGGGCGTTATGCGTAACCCCGAGGATGCCGGCAGCCTCATACCCACCATAAACGGCGAAAGCTACAGGCAGTTGCTTGCGGACGGAACCATCTGCGGTGGTATGATTCCCAAGATGGAAAATGCTTTCAATGCCATTGGGAATGGTGTAGTAAAGGTTATAATCACCAAGGCCGATGCCATAGATGGTGCACACGGCACACACATCATTGCATAGAGAATGAAGCTCACAAAGAGCATAATGGAACACCCACAGTGGGGTACAATAATTGTGACGCGCAATCAAAGAGCGCGTCGCATTATTTTGCGCTCACGCCCCGATGGCATACACATCACAGTCCCCACATTTGCGACCAAGCACGATATTGAGAAGGCGCTCGACGAGTGCGCTCCCAAGCTATTGCAGAAAAGGCCGGAGGAAAGGAGAACAATAGACCCGGCATTCAGAATTGAAAGCGATAATTTCATCTTTTACATAGAGGAACATACCGGCAAAGCATTCCAATTGAAATACAGAGGCAAAGAGGCTGTGCTGTTTTGCCCCAATGATACAGATTACCACAACATGCAGGAGTGGCTGTGCAAGGCTGTTACAACAGCTATAGCACGACGCGCAAAGGAGTTGTTACCGCTGCGTCTCAAGGAACTTGCACAGGAAAAAGGATTCTCATATAGCCGTTGCAGTGTGCGCAATGTTCACACCCGTTGGGGAAGCTGTAACACAAAGGGGAACATAAGCCTGAGCATACACCTTGTACTGCTGCCGAATGAGTTGATTGACTATGTTCTGCTACACGAACTGTGCCACACTGTGGAGATGAACCACAGTGAAAGGTTCTGGGCACTGATGGACAAGGTTGTTGCACCTGCAAAAGCAAAAGAACTACGCAAAATGCTGAAAATGCACAAGACAAGCCTCTTTTAGTTCTCACCTTTCAGATCTTCCACCGGTGGTAAAGAGTTGTTCAGCTTCGTTGCAAGATATATCGACAGTAATACAAAAATGACAAAACTTGCAATACCGACAGAACCACCGGAAACACTCTTTTCCTCGGCACCGCTACCAAGAACAGTTGTTATCACGGCAAAAGTATTGTTCAGGACATGTCCCACGATAACATACAGCAGACTACCGGTGCGGTAATATATCCAACCTAGAACTATTCCGAAAAGGGAGGCATATACAACTTGAACGGGATTCCAATGGATTATACCAAACACTAATGCTGCAGTGATTATTGCAGGCCAAGGACGGCCATAGAAACGCATCAGACAGCCTTGTATTGCTCCGCGGAAAAGCACCTCTTCGAGCAATGGGGCAAGAACTGCAAGGCCAAATACACCAAGGATATTATGGGAAAGATCATCAAAGACTGTATCAAGATTATCCTGCAGGGGAAACCACTGTACAAAGATATTCAAAGCCACCATTGAGGAGTACACAAGCAGGGTAGAAATGAAAAGTGACTTTAGAGAAATAGAACGCCAAAGTCCGCGACGCAACCTGTAGTAGCCTGCAAAATGGATAAAAAGCAACATCGACATGGTTGAGAACAAAATACCCAATGCCCTTGCATTCACCAGACATGACTTGACTGCCGGATGGTCATTGACATATTGGACATTATAGGTAAAATCGGCTGCTTCGGGAGGAATGGACCCGGCGTGGGATGCATACTTTATCAACAGGTCGGTCGCCAGGCGCAGGAACATTAACTGTAGGACATAATACACAGCCAACAAACCGATTATTGTGACAACAAGGCGAAAAACTTTATTAATTAGACTCATATACCGCGTTTTACTCTTGCGACATCCACCTCTATCTGGAAACGCAAGGCATTTATATTTTCAAAACTCTGCTCGCCACGCAGACGACGCACAAACTCCACTGTAATCTCATTGCCGTATATATCACCGTTGAAATCGACAATATAGACCTCAAGGGTACGTTCCTTGCCACTAATAGTAGGTTTCACTCCAATGTTCATTACCCCCTGTCGTCTCTCGCCATCAACACAGACATCTACCTCATAGACACCATCGGCAGGCAGCAGCTGCATCTTGTCGGTTGCAGAGATGTTGGCGGTTGGGAAGCCCAGTACTCGCCCAATACCGGCACCGTGGACTACAGAGCCCGACAATGAATAGTTGTATCCAAGCAAACGGGCTGCAAATGCAACATCCCCCTCAGACAAGGCACGACGCACAACCGATGAACTCACCACTGTACCATCTACATTGAAGGGTTGTGTCCCAAAGACCTCAATACCCATCTCCTTGCCATATTCAATATATTGCTCCAGTTCCTCACCCGGTGCAGGCCTGCCAAAATGATGGTCATAGCCCACCGCAAGCATCTGCACTCCCAGTCGCTCCACAAGAATCTTGTTCATGAACTGCTGCGCGGACATTGCAGCCATGGCATGGTCAAAGTCGAGCAATACACATATATCGACTCCTGCAGCCTCAAGCAATTCCAGTTTTTTTCTTGTGGGGGTGAGCAGGAAAGGCGCACTGCCTTCATTAAAAAGCATACGCGGATGTATGGCAAATGTCACGACCATAAGCGGCAATCCTTTTGCCGTTGCGGCAGCACGCAGCTCGCCAAGCATGGCGATGTGTCCCCTATGCACACCATCGAACGAGCCTATGGTCGCTGCACATGGTCTTTTATCGTACTGCAAGATGTCTGTTACTATATGCATACTCCACCTATGAATTACAATACAAAAATACATAAAAAACACCTTATGCCACAATTTTTATGTACATTTGCCATACTACGCAGCATGGACAGAGATTGGTTTTAATTGTTTTAACACTATTTAACTAATAAAAATCACTTCAGGAGTCTGTTCCATTCTGCAGAGTAACAAATTAGATAAAACATGGATTTGATTAGAATAGAAAACATAACGAAGAGATATGCTGCACATACTGCACTCAATGATGTATCGCTGTCTATCCCCAAAGGCTCAATCTATGGTCTGCTTGGCCCCAACGGTGCCGGCAAGACCACACTGTTGCGAATTATAAACCGTATTATTGCGCCCGATGCCGGGCGAGTATTGTTCGGTGACAGGGAGATTTCGGCCGAGGATATTTGCAGGATTGGCTATATGCCGGAGGAACGAGGGCTCTACAAGAAGATGAAACTTGGCGAACAGGCTCTATTCTTTGCCAGAATCAAGGGTTTGTCACAGAAAGAGGCCACACAAAAGGCAAAGATGTGGTTCGAGAAGTTCGGCATTGAAAGTTGGTGGAACAAGAAGGTCGATGACTTGTCAAAGGGTATGGCTCAGAAAGTACAGTTCATTACCACCGTGATACACGAACCCAAACTACTTATTTTCGACGAACCGTTCTCGGGTTTTGACCCCATCAATGCCAATTTGCTCAAAGAGGAGATTCTGGCCCTGCGCGACAACGGTGCAACAATAATCTTCTCAACACACAACATGTCGTCCGTAGAGGAATTGTGCGATCATATAACACTCATTGACAAGTCAAAAAACATTCTCTCGGGCAATGTTGATGAAATTAGACATAGCCACGGTGCAAATATCTTTGAAATCAAATACCACGGCAAGGAGCATGATTTGACAAATGCCCTGAAAGGAATTTGCGTCATTATTGAAACAACAACTTCCCCCACCGGGATGAACATGGCAAAGATTCACATTGCCGACGACAAAGAGGTGCGCAATGTTATTTCTTCCATAAATGACAGCGTTGAGTTGCGTTCATTCAATGAGGTGATACCAACAATGAATGACATTTTCATACGCGCGGTAGAGGGCAATGTCTAACCTATAAATGAGAGAAAAATGAAAAGCAAGATAGGAATTATCATAAGCCGCGAGTTCAACGAGCGCGTGCAGAAAAAATCATTCATAATAACCACACTGCTAACTCCATTGTTGATAATAGGGCTCATGTTCGCCCCACTGCTCATTTCAAGTTACTCGGACGATGACACAAGAACCGTTGTTGTAGTAGATGAAAGCAAGACTATTGCCCAGCACCTCACAGACAACAAAGAGATAGTGTTTGAACAGACACAACTTCCGCTTGAGATTGCACGCTGTGAATATGAGGACAGATATGCCATTCTGCACATTGGTGACAGCATTGTCTGCAACCCGGCAGATGCCACACTCTACACAAACAGAACTCCATCAATGGCAACTGAGCAGAACATTTTGACACAGCTTACACTTGCTGTCCAAAAAGAGAGAATGAAAATGTACGGCATTGACCCACAAGTCATGCAGGAATTCAACACACCCGTTGCAGCCCAATCACTCAAGAACATATCAAGCATGGACGCCACCATAGGGTCATCTACAATAGCCGCCACCGTTCTTGCATATGCTTTCAGTTTCATCCTGTACATACTCCTGGTGCTATATGGTGTGATGGTAATGCAATCGGTCATTGAAGAGAAGAACAACCGCGTACTGGAGGTGTTGGTTTCGACCGTGAAACCTTTTGACATGATGATGGGCAAGATACTGGGAGTTGCATGCGTGGCACTGCTGCAGATTATGATTTGGATAGCCCTTATAGCCGGAGCTGTAAATTTTGTTCTGCCACAAGTACTGCCGGATGAGATCCTTGCATCCATGGAACTTTTCAAACATGGCGCGCCGCCAATATCAGGAACAGAGAGCGGTGCCGGGTTACTGCAAGCCATCATTATGATTTTTGAAAATATTGGATTAGTAGGTAACATTGTCGTGTGGTTCATAGTGTTCATGTTCGGCGGATTCTTGCTCTATGCAGCCATGTTTGCTGCGGTGGGCTCTGCAGTGGATACCCCCCAGGAGGCACAACAGTTGCAGACACCAATAATATTGCCAATTGTCATGGCGCTATTCGTGATGCTCTCAGTAATCAATGACCCGTCGTCCGATGTCGCATTCTGGTTCTCCATGATACCGCTCACCTCCCCCATTGTAATGATGGCACGCATTCCGTATGAGATACCGACCTGGGAGATTTGCCTGTCGGCAACCCTACTCTACATAACATTCCTCATTGTAGTGTGGGGCGCAGGAAAGATATACCGCGTGGGCATTCTCATGCACGGCAAGAAACCAAGCCTCAAAGAACTGCTGCGCTGGATGAGGTACAAATGACAACAAAGCAATATACCCCACCCACTCTTCTGTTGACCATGCAAACATGATGTAATGGCACATCTTGGGGCTTGTAACAATTTTTAATACTAAAAAATTTGCAATGTACAAGTTTTTGCCCTACCTTTGCGCTGTATTTCAAAAAGAGATACACGGGCTTTTAGCTCAGTTGGTTAGAGCAACAGACTCATAATCTGGAGGTCCTAGGTTCAAGCCCTAGATGGCCCAC